>CAZYHE010000254.1:0-6746 GCA_964647225.1 uncultured Anaerolineales bacterium | reverse complement strand
GGCAAGACAGCAAGACCCGCCAATGGCTGCCAATGGACAGTGATGACCCAGACATGGCAGGAAGAGTACGAGGCATTCATTGGCTACGCGGCGGCGATGACCGCACGCTCTTCTATAACCTGACGGTACCGCTGGTGAAAAACAACGTGGACTTGTGCCTCTTCGATCTGTCATCCGAAGCAGTGACGCGGAGCCGTTGTTGCGCCGCAGAATCTTACCTTGCTTTGGGCGAACTCAAGGGCGGAATTGATCCTGCCGGCGCGGATGAGCACTGGAAGACCGCGCGCACCGCGCTGAATCGTGTCCGAGAGGCCTTTGCGGCTGCTGGTCATGCGCCACACACTTTCTTCGTCGGCGCATCCATCCAGAAGCGCATGGCCGGCGAGATTTGGAGCGACTTGGAGGCGGGCGTATTGAGCAATGCGGCTAACCTCACGAATGACGACCAGCTTGCTGCTATTGCAAATTGGCTGTGCGAGTTGTAATCTAGATTCTACATCTATAGGGAGTCAGCACGATGTCTTCTGATACAAAAGTCGCTCTCATCACCGGCGCGGCGCGCGGCATCGGCCGCGGGATCGCCGCGCAGTTGATCGCCGATGGCTACGCCGTGATGCTCTCCGACATCCGCGGGGACGCGGCCGCGGAAACCGCCGCGGAGTTGGCCGCGGGCGGCGCGGCCGTGGCCGCGGCGGTCGCCGCGTGCCAGGCCGATGTGTCCGACGCCGAGGCGTGCCGGGCGATGGTCAGCCGCACGGTCGAACGCTTTGGCCGGCTCGATGCGCTGGTCAACAACGCGGGGATCAGCAAGCCGCAGCCCTCGCTGGAGGTGCCGCCCGAAGACTGGCGGCGGATGATTGACATCCAACTGAACGGCGTCTTCTTCTGCTCGCAGGCGGCCGGCCGCCAGATGGTGGCGCAAGGGTCGGGCGGCGTCATCGTGAACATCACCTCGATCAACGCGGAGGCGGCCTTCCCGCAGCGCGCCTCGTATGTTTCGGCCAAAGCCGGCGTCCAGATGCTCACCAAGGTGCTCGCCATCGAGTGGGCCGAGCACAACATCCGGGTGAATGCGGTCGGCCCGGCGCACACCGAGACCGAAATGACGTTGCAGCACATCCGCTCCGGCCGGATTCAGATTGACGCGCTGCAAAAACGCATCCCGCTGGGCCGGCTGGCGAGCGTGCAAGACGTGGCGAACGCGGTCTCCTTCCTGGTTTCCGACAAGGCGAGCTTCATCACCGGGCAGTCGCTCTACGTAGACGGCGGCTATCTGGCCTTCGGGTATTGGTGAGGCAGCCGATGATCTAC
Source organism: uncultured Anaerolineales bacterium (assembly GCA_964647225.1). Taxonomy (GTDB): domain Bacteria; phylum Chloroflexota; class Anaerolineae; order CG2-30-64-16; family CG2-30-64-16; genus CAZYHE01. Next base: position 5,435 of record CAZYHE010000254.1, on the reverse strand, counting down.
ACTGTCACCCTCAACCCCGCGCTGGACCGCACGCTGACCGTGTCGGGCCTGCGCCTGGGCGAACTGAACCGGGCGCGCGGGGTGCGTCTCGACCTGAGCGGGAAGGGGATCAACGTCTCGCGGCTGCTGCGCCGGCTGGATGTGCCGAGCCGGATCATCGGCTTCGTGGGCGGCGCCACGGGCCGGGCAATCCAGGATGGCCTGACCGCCGAGGGCTTCGAGACGATCTTCATCGAGGTCGGCGGTGAAACGCGGCAGAACGTGACGATCGTGGACGAGGCAACGGGCGCGTACACGAAAGTCAACGAGCCGGGCGCGACGGTCGAGCCGGCCGATCTGGCCGCGCTGCGCGCGCTGATCGGCCAGGCCGCGGCGGAGGGGGATTTGTGGGTCTTCAGTGGCAGCCTGCCGCCCGGCGCGCCCGCCGATTTCTACGCCCAGCTCATCACCGCGGTGCAGGGCCGGGGGGCGCGCGCCTTCCTGGATTCCAGCGGCGAGGCGTTACGGCTGGGGCTGGCCGCCCGGCCCTACGCGATCAAGCCCAACAGCGAGGAAGCCGGCGAAGCGTTGGGCCGCCCCGTGGTGAGCGACGCGGAGCACGTGGCCGCGGCCCGGCGCCTCCAGGCCGGCGGCACGCGGCTCGTCTGCCTGACGCGGGGCGGCCGCGGGCTGGTACTGGCGCACGATGGCGCGCTGCTGGTTGCGCCTGCGTTGCCGATCCCACTCGCCAGCCCCATCGGCGCGGGGGATGCCACGCTGGCCGGGCTGGTCTGGGCGGTGCAAGAAGGGTGCGACCCGGCCGAGACCGCACGCCGCGCATTGGCTTGCGGCGCGGCCGCGGCCATGCAAGAGGGCACCGGCGTCGGCGAACGCGCGACGGTCGAGGCGCTCCTGGCGCAAGCCCAGGTGATCGCCGCATCAGGGTAGCAACGCTTCGTTCGCCGTCGCAGTCATTTCCTGGCGGTAGAAACGCTTCGTTCGTCGTCGCAATGGTATCTCGGCGGTAGCGACGCTTCGTTCGCCGTCGCAGCCATTTCTTGGCGGTAGCAACGCTTCGTTCGCCGTCGCAGTCATTTCCTGGCGGTAGCAACGCTTCACTGGCGTGCTCACGTGCCAGGCACTTACGAAGTGCCTGGCACGTAGGCGGATAATTCCTTGATTTGCACCGTTGCAATTATGACTTTCGGTCGTCATTGTGTATGATGCAGGTGCGATGAACGTGTCTCGACTGATGGGCCGCAACTTCCAACAACGGGCCGGGTGGATCGGGTGGCTGGCGCTGCTGACAGCGCTGGCTTGCGCCTGGGCCAGCTTCCCCGCGCCCGCGGCCGGGGCCGAATCCGCCCCGCCCGTGATCTCCACGCCGACGCCCCCGCCGACCGCGACATCCCCGGTGCTCTCGCTGCGTGAAAAACTGCTGCTTACCCCCCAAGCACAACGCCGGGGACAGATCATCTTCCTGCCGCTGGTGGTGAAGGATGGCGGCCGCGCGTTGAAAGCCTCGCCTGAGAGCTTTGCGTATGTGGTCAAGGCAGGCGACACCCTCTGGACGCTGGCGCTCGACTTTGGCCGCGATCTCGACACGATGGCCTGCGCGACCACGCCGCTCGGCGCTGATGTCGAGGCTTTGACGCCGGGGCAAGAGCTCACCGTGCCGGCGCTCCAAGACCTGTGCTACACCGTGACGCCGGGCGACACCCTGCAAAACATCGCCTACGCGCACGGCCTGACGGTGGCCGACATTGTCGCCGTGCCGTGGAACGGCTTCCTCTTGCCCCCCTACACCGTCCGCCCCCGGCAACGCGTGCTGCTGCCGGGCGTCCGGCCCGAAGCCAAACTCCGGCCCGATCATCGCCAGGTCAGCATCATGTCGGACGATTGGGCCAACACCTTGTACCAAGATTGGCCCTATGGGGATGGCCGCTTCATCTGGCCGGTGGTCGGGCCGATCTCGCAGGGCGCGCACGATGGGCATTGGGCGCTCGACATCGCCGTGCCGGAAGGTACGCCGATCGTCGCCGCGGATCGCGGCACGGTGGTGATGGCCGGCTGGAGCCCCGTCGGCTACGGCTTCCGGGTCGTGATTGACCACGGCAATGATTATGTCACCCTCTACGCCCACCTGCGCGATATCTACGTGGAAAAGGGGCAAGTCGTGGGCAAAGGCCAAACGATCGGGGTCAGCGGCTCGAACGGCAACATCACCGGCCCCCACCTGCATTTCGAGCTACGCGACTTCGGCATCCTGACCGATCCCCAGACGTTACTGCCCAAGTAAAGAACGTATCGCTTCCACGCCATCTCGCTCCCTGGTTTGCGGCATATCGGTATCGGTTGCATGAGAATGATGCTTATCCGATACCGATATGGGTCCCACACATCATTCGTACCGCAGCGCCTTGATGATCTCCATTCGCGAGGCCTGGCGCGCGGGCAGAAGCGCGGCGAGCACCCCAAAGATCAGCCCCGCCGCAATGGCCGCGAGCACGCCCGCCAGCGGGAACGCGTAGCTCATCTTCATCATACCGCTCGCATTTAGGCCTTCGACGAACATATAACTGAGATACAGCCCGGCCAGGATGCCAAACGCCGTGCCCAGCCCCGCCAGCAACAACGCTTCGGCGACGATCGTGCGCCACACCTGGCGGCGCGTGGCGCCAATCGCGCGCAACATGCCGATCTCGCGCGTGCGCTCGATGACGCCAATCGCCAGCGTGTTGAGGATGGCGATCAGCGAAGGGAACGCCAACACGGCCAGCAGAACATAGAATCCGGCGATGATCGCCTCATACTGCACCATGAACTCCGCGGAATATGCGCGCCCCGCAACCAGGCGGAATTGCGGATAGTTGGCGACGATTTGGTCGAGCCATTGCTCCGCGGTGGCGACGTCGGCGCCTTTCGCAAGGTTGATCTGGTAGAGAATGTCCTCGCTCTTGTGGAAATCCAGCTTCAAGTTCGCTTGTGAGATGTACGCCGTGTTGATCTTCATGCTCAACACATCGCTGCCGATCGCGACGACGCGATAGCTCTGCTGCCCTGTCGGCGTTGCCAGTGGCAAGAGATCGCCGACCTTGAGGCCCAGCGGCGTGGCGAGAATCCCGTTGACGATGACATTGCGGTCCCCGGTGGCGAGCGCATCAAACGCAGCCTGCGCGTCGCCGCTCTGGAAGTCCATCCCCGATATCTTCGGGTAGGCGATGGGATCAATGCCCAAGACCGAGATCGCCGAATCGCCCGTGCCGGTCTTCAGCGAGGCGGATTGAACGGACGATTGCGCGTACCGCAGCGAATTGACCGTGCTCACGCCAGGGATCGAACTGAGTTTGCCGCGGAGCGTTTCGCTGGCGCCCACATCGCCTTTCCAGATGGCAACCGACGGCGGAATCAGCAAATAGTCACTGCCCAACGTCTTATCAAACATGGTCTTCACGGTGTCGGTCAGGCTGAATATCATGCCGCCCGCGCCGACGACGATCGCCAACCCGATCATCGTCGCGCTCGCCGTGATGGCCGAGCGCGACGGTTGGCGCGTGAGATTGCCTTGCGCAAGTTCGCCCGTGCCTTCGCGCGCAAAGATCACCGCCAGCAGCGCGCCGAATAGCTGTGCGATCGGTTTGACCAGCGCGGGCGCCACGAGCACCAGACCGACGAGCACCAGCAGACCGCCCAGCGCGACGAGCGCAAAGCTGCCGGTGAGCAAACCCACGATGGCGACGAAGAGCATCACCGCGCCAACGATCGTCCCCACGCGGCTGATGCGGTGCATGACCTGGCCGAGCGGCGGGCGCAATGCTTCCATCGGCGTGACGCGACTTGCGCTCAGCGCGGGCGCCAAACCCGAAAAGAGCGTGACGCCAACGCCCAGGGCAATCGAAACACCGAGCAGCGCCGGATCAACCGCGGGCGTGACTAATTCGATGTTCATGAGTTGTTTCATGAATGGACTGAGCAGGGCCGCCATGCTGACCCCCAGCAGATAGCCCAGCGCCACGCCAATCCCCGTACCGATGACCCCCTGCACCAATCCTTCGGTCAGCACGAGACTGACGATGGTCGTGCGATTCGCGCCGATCGCGCGCAACATGCCGATGTCGTGCCGCCGCTCGGCGACAATCGTGCGGAAGGTGTTGAAGATGATAAACCCGCCCATCGCCAACGCGAGCACGCCCAGCATGTCGAAGATCACACCCCCCATCTGCATCGCGCTGGCAAATTCCGAGCCGCTCGTCAGCCCGCCGAGGGTGTACGTGTCCCCCAGTTGCGCTTTGATGTTGTTGACGATGGCTTCGCTCTGCGCTTTGTCTTTGGTCGCCAGATTTGCCTCGATGACGTTGATGCGTCCCGGCGCATCGAGCAGTTTCTGCGCCTGGGTCAGCGTGACGAGCACCTGCTCGTTCCCGACAAGCGCGCGGCCCGGCATCAAGCCGACGATCGTCAGCTTGACGACCCCCTCGGTCGTCGGTAGTTTCAGCGTGTCGTTCAACTTGACACCGACGGAATCCGCGAGCCGCTCCGAGATGACCGCGACATTGCCGTCCCCTTGCTTCAGGAAGCGGCCCTGGGTCACGCGATAGTCGTGCAGCTCCGGCGCCACCGCCGGATCAACGCCGATGAGCGACAGCGCGTTGACCGTCGAGTTCTTGCCGTAAAAACCGGGCGGCAGATTGACCGCGCGCTCCAGCGATCCGCCGATGACCGCAATCCCGTCGAGCGTCTTGACTTTGTTCAGCGTCGTCGCGGCGAAAGGCTCGCCGGTCTTGTGCGTAATCATCACATCGGCTTGACCCGACGCCGCGAGGAGACTCCGGTCGAACGCGTCCATGAACGCGGGCAAGATCGTGCCCATGCCGAAAATCACCATCACACCGATCACGATGGCGAGCGTGGTGAGAAAGGTTCGCAACTTGCGGCCCCGCATGTATTTGGTAGCCAGTGATATCTGAAACTTCATGGATAGAAGCCCTCCTCTACCTGGACCCGATAGAGACTTTGGCCGTCATGTTCCAGCGCAGGCGCGTATCCTGCTGATCGGGCGTGATGATGACCGTGTAGACGATGTCCCCCTGCCGGGTGTCGCCGTAAGGTTTGATCTGACTCACTTGCCCGGATAGCTCCAACCCCGGGATGGCGTCGAGCGTCACGGACGCGGGCAGCCCTTCCTGGATCTGCGCGACACTCAGTTCGGTGAGATCCGTGGTCTCGATCTGCCAGGCCGAGGTGTCCGCCAGGCGCAGGATCGGCACGCCCGGCGTCGCGTACTCGCCGGCCTCGATATTCAGAACCATCACCGTCCCGGCGAAGGGCGCCACGAGCCGGGCGGCCGCAAGCTGCTCCGCGGCGAGATTGCGGGCGACCTGCGCCGCTTTGACGCCGGCCGCGAGCACCGCCCGGTCGCCGGCCGCCGGTTGCAGCTTCGCCAGCGCGGCTTTGGC
>CAZYHE010000253.1:5391-6753 GCA_964647225.1 uncultured Anaerolineales bacterium | reverse complement strand
GCGCACGATTTTCGTGCCCCGCTTGTTCGTCGAGCCAGCCCTCGCAGCTTAGCCTCCCCTCCCTGCGTCCCGTCTTGCCCAAAATCCGCTCCTGCGCTACAATCTTCCCATGTCAAATACCGCGTCAGTCCCAACCAACGGCACGACGCCGGCTCACCTGTGGCGCGTCCTCCTCCGCCCGGTCAACGTGGAGCAGCGCAACCAGCGCAACGTGATCGTGGATGCGATGGGGGTCGGCATCACCGCGGGGGTGGGCAGCGTCCTGTCGGTCTTGCTGGTACGCCTGGGGGCCAGCAACCTGCTGGTGGGCCTGCTGACCGCCATGCCCGCGCTCACGGGGATGCTGCTGGCGATCCCGGTCGGCGAGTTCCTGTCGCGGCGCCGGCAGATCGTCCCCTGGTTCGCGACGGCGCGCTTCTTCGTGCTGTCATCCTACCTGCTCACCGGGCTGGTCCCGTTCATCGCCGGCGACCGCGCGCCGGAGGTCATCATCCTGGTGTGGGCGCTGGCGACCCTGCCGCAGACGATCGTCTCGGTGGCGTTCACGGTGGTGATGGGGGCGGTCGCCGGGCCGGGCGGCCGGATGACCTTGATGAGCCGGCGGTGGTCCATCCTGGGCCTGGTCAACACGCTGACGGTCCTGGTGGCCGGGCAGGCGCTCCAGTTTTTCCAGTTCCCCTTCAATTATCAGATCATCTTCATCGGCTCGACCATCGGCGCACTGATCAGCTTTGCGTTTTCCAGCAGCATCAAGCTGCCGCCAGTCACGGTCGCGCAGGCGCAGCATTCCTTCATCGCGACCCTGCGCGAACACGGCAGCCGCCTGCGCAGCAATCGGCGCTTTGTCAACTTCACGGTCAGCCAGTTCATCTTTCGGTGGGGCCTGGCGCTGGCGATTCCGCTCTTTCCCATCTACTGGGTGCGCAACCTCCAGGCGACCGATCAGATGGTCAGCCTCATCAACAGCACGACGACCTTCGTGACGATGATCGCCTATTTCGTGTGGGCGCGCGTGTCGCAGCGGCGGGGCGGCCGGCCCGTGTTGCTGATCGCCTCGCTGGGCATCTGCTTCTATCCGCTCCTGACCGCGCTGACCCCGCGGCCGGAGTTCCTGCCCCTCTGGGCCGGGATGGCCGGGCTTTTCTCCGCGGGGATCGAGTTGGTCTTCTTCGATGTGCTGGTGGGCACCTGTCCGCCCGACCAACAGGCGGCCTACGTGGGGATCTACCAGACTACGGTCTACATCGCCGCGTTCCTGGCGCCGCTGCTCGGCACGATGCTCAGCGATGTGATCGGCATCGTGCCGGTGCTGATCCTCTCGACCGGCATCCGCCTGGCCGGCTTCGGGCTGATTGCACGGTT
>CAZYHE010000253.1:0-5291 GCA_964647225.1 uncultured Anaerolineales bacterium | reverse complement strand
CCGCTCCAACACAAACACCCCCGTCGTCGAGAACAGATTGGTGAATTTCGGGATGCGCATCGGCTGGCCGGCGACGAGACAGGCCCAGCGGCTGATGCGTATGTCGGCGCCGTGGCAGAATTGCACGAAATCGGTGATCGTGAAGGCCTGCCAGCGCGGTTTGGCGTGCCAGCTTTGCGGCAGATCGGGCGCTTGCGGCATCCGGCCCGTGAGGAGCAGCTCCAGGCGGCAACGCCAGTAGCCCCAGTTCGGGAAGCTGACGATGGCGCGCTCGCCCACCCGCAACATCTCCCCCAGGATCATCTCCGGGTCATCCAGGAAGGGCAGCGTCTGGCTCAACACCGTGAAGTCGAAGCTGCGGTCGGGGTAGTCGGCCAACCCCTCTTGCAGGTTGCCCTGGCGCACGCTCAACCCACGGTGTACGCACGCCAGCATCCCTTCTTCGCTCAGCTCGATCCCGCGCCCCTTGACCCGTTTGCGTCGCACCAGGAATTCCAACAATTCGCCGTTGGCGCAGCCCAGGTCCAACACGGTGGCGCCTTCCGGGATGAATTCCGCGATGATCTGGAGGTCGCGGCGCAGGTTTTCGTAGGAGACAGTGCGGGAAAAATCCATGGTCATAGGTCTTCCCCTTTATCTGGCTGGCCCGCCCAGCAGCCGGCGGTCTGCGGTTCGCGGCTCGATCCCATCCTCATACGCCAGCCGATCCATGAAGCTGCCGAGCAGCCGGGTCATCGTGTCCACCTCGACCAGGAATGCGTCGTGCCCCGCGCTGCTCTCGATATCCAGGTACGACACGTCCGCGCCAACCGCGGTCAGCGCGCTGACGATCTCCTTGCTCTGGTGCGAGGGGTAGAGCCAATCGCTGGTGAAGCTCACCACCAGGAACTTGACATGGTTGGCATGGGCGAACGCCGCGGCCAATGAGTTGACCGGCCCGCCATTGCCCGGCCCGGCGCTCTGGCTGAGGTCGAAGTAGTCCATCGCCTTGGTGATGTAGAGGTAGCTGTTGGCATCGAACCGCTGGGTGAAACTGAGGCCCTGGTGCTTCAGATAGCTCTCCACCTGGAATTCAGTCCGGAATTGATAGCCGAAACGCTCGCGATCCTGCAGGCGACGGCCGAATTTGCGGTGCATGGACTCTTCGCTCAGATAGGTGATGTGGGCGATCATGCGCGCCACGGCCAGCCCGGCGTCGGGCCGGCGGTCGCTGGCATAGTAATCGCCGGCCTGCCAGGCTGGGTCCGCATAGATCGCCTGCCGCCCCACCTCGCTGAGCGCGATCTGCATCGCGTTGCTGTGCGCGGTGGTCGCCAGCGGAATCGCGGCCCGGACCCGCTGCGGGTGGTGGGCGGCCCACTCCAACGCCTGCATCCCGCCCATCGAGCCGCCGACGACGCACAACAGGCGTTCGATCCCCAGGTGATTGATCAGGTTCACCTGGGCGCGCACGATATCGCCGATCGTCACGACCGGGAAGGTCAATCCGTAGGATTTGCCGGTGGCCGGGTTGATGCTGCTCGGGCCGGTGGAGCCGTAGCAGCTCCCGATGATGTTGCTACAGATCACGAAAAAGCGATCCGTGTCGAACGCCTTGCCGGGGCCGATGGAGGTGTCCCACCAGCCGGGCTTGGTATCCTGGGTGCTGCGATAGCCGGCCGCGTGCGCCCCGCCGCTCAGCGCATGCACGATCAGCACGGCGTTGGAGCGTTCAGCATTGAGTTGCCCATACGTCTGATACGCCAACGTGACCGGCCCCAACGTCGCGCCGCTCTCCAACACGAAGGGCGCGTCGTCCGCGAAAGTGAAGTATTGGGTTTCGGTAATACCGACGGAGCCGGGCGCCGAGATGTCTGTGCTCATAAGACCTCATCGTTCTTGACAAGGTGACAAGGTGAGGGGGTGACAAGGTGACAAGGTGAACGTCGTTAACTACGTCGTGTCACCCTGTCACCGTGCCGCCATGTCACCGTGTCACGCCAACGCCTGCCCCAAATCCCACAAAATGTCCTCGATGTCCTCGATGCCGATGCTCAACCGGATGAAGTCGGGGCTGACGCCGGCCGAGGTCATCTGCTCTTCGGTGAGTTGGCTGTGGGTCGTCGTGGCCGGGTGGATCGCCAGGCTCTTGGCGTCGCCGACGTTGGCCAGGTGGCTGAAGAGCTGGAGGCTTTCGATGAACTTCTGGCCGGCCGCCACGCCGCCCTTGATCCCGAAGCCCAGGATCGCGCCCGCGCCCTTCGGCAGGTACTTCTTCGCCCGCGCGTGATCGGGATGGCTGGGCAGGCTGGGATGGCTGACCCAGCTCACTTTGGGATGTTTCGAGAGGAACTCGGCCACGGCGACCGCATTGGCGACGTGCCGATCCATCCGCAGGCTGAGGGTCTCGATCCCCTGGATCGTCTGCCAACTGTTGAAGGGCGCCTGGCACGCGCCGATGTCGCGCAGGACTTGCACGCGGGCTTTGATCCCGAAGGGCGGCAGGCCGGCCCCCACCAGGTCGGCGTAGACCAGGCCGTGGTACGACGGGTCGGGCGTCGTGAAGTTGGGGAAGCGGCCGCTGCGCCAGTCGAAGTTGCCGCCATCCACGATCACGCCGCCGATGGTCGTGCCATGCCCGCCCAGGAACTTGGTCGTGCTGTGCGTAATGATGTTCGCGCCCCACTCGAAGGGCCGGCAGAGATAGGGCGTGGCGAAGGTATTGTCAATCATCAGCGGGATCGCGTGCCGCTTTGCGATGGCCGCCACCTCCTCGAACGGGAAGACGCTGATATCGGGGTTGCCGAGCGTCTCGCCGTAGATGATCTTCGTGTTTGGCCGGATCGCGGCCTCGAAGCTGGCCGGGTCGGTCGGGTCCACAAAGGTGACCTCGATCCCGATGCGCGGGAAGGTGTAGTTGAATTGGTTGTAGGTGCCGCCGTAGAGCCGGCTGCTGCTGACGATGTGATCGCCCGCGCCGCATAGCGTCAGGATCGCCATGGTCTGCGCGGCGTGGCCCGACGAGGCCGCCAGCGCGGCGACGCCCCCTTCGAGATCGGCGATACGCTGTTCCAGCACATCGGTCGTCGGGTTCATGATGCGGGTGTAGATATTACCGAGTTCCGTCAACGCGAACAGGTTCGCGGCATGCTTCGTATCGCGGAACTGATAGCTGGTCGTCTGGTAAATCGGCACGGCGCGGCTGCCCGTGGTCGGGTCGGGCTGCTGCCCGGCGTGAAGCTGGCGGGTGGTGAAACCGAAGGTGCGCGACGACATGGTTCGTATCTCCTTGACTGAGTGTTGCATATTGCGTATTCCGTAACGCACACCAGCTCCACAAGGAGGTGGTCCGCACTACGCAATACGCACAACATAAAACGCCCTCTCATCCTGATGACGAGAGGGCGCTGGCAAGCGAGTGTCAACCGGCGGTTCCTGCCGTTACAAATAAAACATCCCCGTCCCTGGGCTGGCGCCAGGGCAACATTCGGGGATGAGCAGGAACGTGGACACCTTCCTCTCATCTTCCAGAATCTGGTCTGCCGGAATTGGCACCATGGGGCGGTATCTTGGAAGATTGGTAAAGTGGTAGATTGGTACTTTGGTAGATTGGTAGCTGATCATCAGCCTACCAACTTACCAGTCTACCAATTTACCGATGCACCAATCTACCATCCACCATCCCCTGGTTGCCGAGGCTTCAACGGGCCGGTCCCTCCGCCTCTCTGGATGGGAGTCCAGGGCTATTCAGTTGTTGGGCCGATTTATACCAGAGGGGCGGGGATTTGTCAAATCGCAATCAGTGCAAATAAGAGGCAAGGTCGCGACTTTCTAAAAAAGCGCAAGTCATGCTAGAATCAGTCTGGAATCAAACACATTGTCTGAGGAGACCCACGTGCGTTTACTCTGCCTATCCTGCGAAGTTCTTGCCCGCCCGCTCTATCTCTGTGCGGCGCGCACCCCCCACATCGTAGACATCGAATTGTTCGCCAAAGGCTTGCACAACGAGCCGGCCGATCTGCGCGCCCGGCTGCAAAGCCGCATTGACGCCGTGGCCGGCGGCGCGTATGACACCATCGTCATGGGCTACGGGCTGTGCGGCCAGGCGACCGCCGGGTTGACCGCGGTCAACGTCCCGATTGTCATCCCGCGCGCCCACGACTGCATCACCCTGTTCCTGGGCAGCCGGGAACGCTATCAGTACCAGTTCGAGCACTTCGGCGGCACCTATTGGTATGCGCACGATTACATCGAACGCAGCGATGGTTCCGGCGGCGCGCTCTCGCTCGGCTCCGGCAGCACGACCGGGTTGGACAAGACCTACGAGGAATATGTCGCCAAATACGGCCAGGATAACGCCGACTACCTGATGGAGGTGCTGGGCGGCTGGCAGAAGCACTACAAGCGCGCGGCCTACATTGACATGGGCGTGGCGGATGGAAGTGAGGTTGAAGCTAAAGCTCAGACTGAGGCTGCGCGCCGCGGCTGGACCTTCGACCGTCTGGCCGGTGACATGGTGTTGATCAAGCGGCTGGTGGACGGCGATTGGGGGGATGATTTCCTGATGTTGCAGCCGGGGGAGCATGTGACGATGACGTATGATGAGGGCGTGATTGGGTGTGGGGTGGCGCAAAGCGCGATTCGACGATAAGCTTTGATCGGGTGCATGCATGAAGCAATACGAAGCGGTCATTCAAACGCTTGAACGCCTCGGAGGGCAGGCTACCTTCGCTGAACTCTATCGCGAGGTGATGAAGGTCGAGGGCTGCGTGTGGATGACCAAGACTCCTTTTGCCTCCATTCGGAGGATAGTTCAAGTCCGCCCCGAAATCGTCAAAATCCGGCCCGGCCTCTGGGCGCTGCATTCTTACCAAAGCAGGCTTGGTTTGGTCGGGCAGGATAGCAAAGAGCCGCCCACCGCGGAAACCATAGTGGAGAACCATTCATACTACCAGGGATTGCTGGTGCATATTGGCAACCTGCGCGGTTTCGGGACCTTTGTGCCCAATCAGGACAAGAGTCGGCGGTTTGTGAATCGAGTGCTCGGTGAGGTGCGTTCGCTTCGGGAACTACCTGCATTCAGCCACGATTTCCTGGTGAAGCGGTGTGGCACAGTGGACGTAACGTGGTTCAACGCGAGGCAAATGCCCAACAGCTTCTTCGAGGTGGAGCACACGACCGATATCCAGAGCTCGTTGGTGAAGTTTCACGATTTGCAGGATTTCTACGCTCGGATGGTCATCGTTGCGGATGACCATCGCCATGCCGAGTTCGATCAGAAGATTAAGCACAGTGCTTTCGACGCGATCAAG
>CAZYHE010000252.1:0-6776 GCA_964647225.1 uncultured Anaerolineales bacterium | reverse complement strand
TGCGCCACCACGAAATAGGTGTCCTGCACATGGATGTCAATCGGCACCGAGGCCAGGAAGATGCCGCTCAGCCCGCCGATGACGAACATGGAGATGAACGCCAGGGCGAACATCATCGAGGTGGTGAACCGCAGCTTGCCCGCCCAGATCGTCGCCAGCCAGGAGAAGATCTTGACGCCGGTCGGCACCGCGATGATCATCGAGGTGATCATGAACGGAACCCGGAGGAAGGGATCCATGCCGCTGGTGAACATGTGGTGCGCCCAGACCAGGAAGCCGAACACCGCGATCGCCATGCTGGAGAAAGCGATCAGTTTGTAGCCGAAGATCGGTTTCCGGGAGAAGATGGGGAGCACCTCGGAAATGATGCCGAAGCCGGGCAAGACCATGATGTAGACCGCGGGATGGGAATAAAACCAGAACAGGTTTTGCCACAGCAGCGGGTTGCCGCCGCCGGCCGGCGTGAAGAATTGCGCGCCCAGCACGCGCTGGAAGATCAGCAGCAGGAGCGCGCCGGAGAGCACCGGCGTGCCGAGCACGATGATGAGCGAGGTCGCGACGATGGCCCAGGCCAGCAGCGGCATCTGCGTCAGCTTCATGCTGGGGGTGCGCAGGTTGAAGACCGTCACGAGGAAATTGATGGCGCCGAAGATCGTCGAGAAGCCGATGAACTGGAGCGCCACCGCCCAGAACGTCTGGCCGAGGGGCGCCGTCACACTCAGCGGCGGATAGGCCGTCCAGCCGCTCTCTGCGCCGCCGACCGCGAAGCTCGCCAACATGAGCAGGCCGCCGGGGATCAGCAGCCAGAACGAGAGCGCGTTCAGCTTGGGGAAGGCCATGTCGTTCGCGCCGATCATCATCGGGACCACATAGTTGCCCGCGCCGGTGAAGGCCGGGATGATCCACAGGAAGATCATCAGCGTGCCGTGGAGCGTCATTGACAGGTTGTAGGTGCTGCCCGTGATCACCTGGCCGTCGGGCACGGCCAACTGCGCCCGGATCAACCCGGCGAGCACGCCGCCCAGGATGAAGAAGACGAACGCCAGCACCAGGTATTGGATGCCGATCACCTTGTGGTCGGTGTTGAACACAAGATAATCGCTGAATTTGCGCCCGCCGTGGCGCACCAGCCCCGTACCCACGACCGAATCTGCTGTCATGTTCCCCCCGGTGTGAATCGGCAAATCAGCGAATCAACGAATCACGAGCTCGCCATTCGCTATTTCTGCTCGAGCAAGTACTGCACCAGCGCATCCACTTCTGCGTCCGACATGCGCTGGCCGTAATCGCCGGGCATGACGGGCTGATAGTTGGGCGTGATGAACGCGTTGGGCTTGACGATGGAAGTGCGGATATATTCCTCGGCCGACTGGCCCGGCACGATGCTGGCCGCCCGGCCGCCGATGCCATCCAGCCCCGGCCCCACCAGGCCCACCGAGCCGGCGTCTGCCAGCTTGTGACAGGCGTTGCAGCCGAGTTGCGTGTAGAGCTGCTTGCCCAACGCCCGTGGATCGGCCGGCGCGGCCGCGGCGCGGCCTTTGGCACCGACCTGCGCCTGGATCCAGGTCTGGAAGTCAGAGGAGGATTGGACGACCACCTGCGAGCGCATCACGGCATGACCCACGCCGCACAACTCCGCACAAACGATGGGGTATGTGCCAAGCTCGGTGCCGGTGAGGTTGAGGGTCGTGATCTTGCCGCCGATCGCGTCCTTCTTCATGCGCATCTGGGGCACCCAGAACGCGTGGTTCACATCTGCGGAGGTGAGCTTTATTAGGACCTGCCGGCCGAGCGGGATGTGCAGCTCGCTGGTCTTGAGATCATAGTCGGGATAATAGAATTCCCACGAAAATTGGCGCGCCGTCACCTCGACCGACAATTGGTCGGGCTGCGGCTGGTCAATCGCGGCCAAAACCTGATAGCTGTAGATCGAAATGGCGACCACGATGATCGCGGGGATGGCGGTCCACAGGACTTCGATCCGGGTGTTGCCACGCAGCGGGATGCCATCCTCGTCGTCGTCTGGATCGCGGGAGAAGCGCACGATGGAGAAAAGCAGGAACCCCTGGACGATTACGAAGAAGGCCGTGGCGATGCCCAGCAGGACGCTGAACAGTGTGTCAATCAGCGCGCCCTGGGCGGAGGTCGCCCCCCGCAGGAAGGGGTTTACGCTGCCCATGACGCTGCCCGCAATGATGGCGATGGCGCCAATGAGGATCGCGGCCATCTTGCTGGTGTTGTCGAAGACGTTTCCGGCGGTACTATGACTGGTGTGATGAGACATGCGCGTGCAGGCTCCTGCTAGGGATAAATCGAAGAACGCCCGCGAATCGCGGCGCTCAACCGTCAGCCATCCTTGTGAAAATTACTATAAAAGGACGGCGGCCCTCGTGCTGTAGTTCACTGTCCAATCTCTTGCATTCCAGCAACAGCCGTTACTTTACCCGTGTTAGCGCGGCTTGTCAAGTCTCCGCGGCCGGCTTATTGGCTTGTACAATCTCATCACAAAGGCGTGTCAGCCGGGGCGAGCGGCGCCGGTCGCGTGCGGGTGTGGAAGAAAAACGCATAGCCCAGGAGCAGGATGCCGGTGAACGCGGCCCACTGGATGGCGTAGAGCAGGTGCGAACCCTCGTCGAGCCGGATGTCGGGGTCGGGCCGCGGGAGCCAGCGCGGCTCGGCGCCGGGGGGCGTCTCTTCTTCCAGGAAGAGGGACAGCAGGGGATAGGGCGTCTGCTGCTGGATGCGCGGCAGGTCTACCCGAAACCATGCGTCGAGGCGCGGCCGGTCAGGCCCCAGGGGTGGATCGGCCGGCGAGAAGCGGCTGCGCCGCGGCTGGCTTAGCCGCAGGATGCCATGCACTTCCACCGCGCCCGTCGTGTTGTGGAAGGCCGAACGTTCTTCGCCCGCCGCCAGCTCGAAGGGGATCCAGCCGCGATCCACCAGCACCGCCGCCGCCGAGCCGGCGATCCGCAGCGGGACGAGCACGTGTACGCCCGGCACTTCGCCGTAGGTGCGGTTGCGCAGGATCAGCTCCTGGCTGTAGTCGTACGTCCCGCGCACGACCGCCCGGCGCAGGTTCGCGGCGTCCGCGTCGAGCGCGCCGCCATCCAGCCGCAGCGCGGGCTGGTTCATGCGCGCCAGGATGACCGCATTGGCCGCGCGCCGCTGTTGCAACCGGCCGATCTGCCAGACGCACAGCGCGGTCGTGCAAGCCGCGGCCACGAGGATGAGCAGCGTGGCCCACAGCCAGCGGCCGCGGAAGGGAGATGGTCTGGGCGGCTGGATGGTCGGCACAGCGGTCTCTTTCATAGGCATCGGTCGCGCGGCGTGAGATCAGCCCAACGGCGGATCCGGGTTGACGATCAGCCGGCGATAGGCCAGGGCCGTGACCCCCGCCATGACAACCGCCGCGGCCGCGCCCGGCGCCCAAGTCCCCACGCCGCCGATCAGCCAGCCGCCGACCGTGGGCGACACGACACGCGACAGGCTCTCCAGCGACCCGGCGGTCCCCAGCGCGCCGCCAATCTCCTGGGGCGGCACCGCGCGGGTGATGGCGCTGTTGATGACGGTGTTCAGCACGCCGGTGGAGAACGCGATCGGGATCAGGACGACCAGCAGCATCGGCACGCTCGGCGTCAGCGCCCAGAAGACGAGCGCCACGGCCTGGATCAGCGCGGATGCGACGATCAACGTCGCCTCGCTGAAGCGCCGGGTGAGCTGGCCGATCAGCCCGGCCTGCACGATGACGGAGAGCAGGCCGATGTAGGCCAGCAGGTAGGCGGTGCTCTGCGCGTTCAGCCCCAGCCGGTCTTTGGCCCACAGCGTGAACATCGTCTGGAAGAGGGCCGCGGCCAGAGCGTAGAAAAGGCGGATGGTCATCAGCGGGCCGATGCGCGGCTTGGAGAGTTCCCCGACCATCGCGGCCAGGCTGATGAGGGCGTGGCGTTGGTCAGTCGCCTGGCGCTTCTGCTCTTCGGTCAATGACTCCGGCAGCAGCAGGATGACCCCGATCAGGTTGAGGGTCGCCAACCCGGCGGCTGCAAACGCCGGAATGTTATAGCCCCCGGCGCTCAACGCGCCGCCGATGGCCGGCCCCAGGATGAACCCCAGCCCGAACGCCGCGCCGAGCAGCCCCAGCCCCTTCGCGCGGTCTTGCGCGGTCGTCACGTCCGAGATGTACGCCTGCGCCACGGTGATGTTGCCGCCCGTCAGCCCGCCGACCAGCCGGGAGAGGAACATGACGCCGAGGATCGTCGCGTTCTCCAGCGCCAGCAGTTGCGCACCGCTCAATTCGGCCAGCGGTAGCCGCGCCAGCATCCGGCCGACCGGGTCGGCCAGGCCCAGCAGCAGGAAGCTGAGCGCGGTGCCCGCGATGCTGATCACGAGCACGGGCCGGCGGCCGTAGCGGTCGGACAGGCGGCCCAGGAACGGCGCGCCGACGAACTGCGCCGCGGCGTAGACCGCCACGAGCAAGCCCACCACGAAATCGCTGCCCCCGTATTGATCGGCGAAATAGGGCAGCAGCGGCAGGATCAAGCCGAAGCCGAGGATATCAATGAAGACGACCAGAAAGATGTTGAGCAGGCGAGATTTTTGCATGGGATGGCCTTGTGAATACGTGCTGCGTATTACGCGTTGGTTGGTAGGTAGGTTGGTAGGTTGGTAAGTTGGTAAGTTGGTAAGTTGGTGGACCGTGGGGTTTCCCAATCTACCAATCTCCCAATCTACCAATCTACCAATGTACCCATCTACCCATTCATACCGGTGCAGATTGTGCGAGCGGGCGTTGCTTTGCGCGGCGCGCGATCCACAACCCGCCGCCGATCAGGCCGGCCAGGACGAAGACGGCCAGGTATTCGATGAACGGGATGCGGATGATCTCGTTGAGCCGCACCCATTGCCCATTATAGACCACCACCGTGGCTGCGGCGAAAAGCAAGTAGACGCCGATTTTGGCCCAGCGCGGCCAGCCCAGCCCATGCATCTGGGTGATGACAAAAATGCCGGTGAAGCCGAAAAAGAACATCGGCCACAGGTTGTTGCCCTGGAGCACCGCCACCATCGTGCCGTGCGCGGCCACCATCGCTTCGAGCGTGACGGTCCAGAACTTGTTCAGGTGCGCGCGGGTGAAGATCAGGCTGCCCTGGAGCATCAGCAGGAACATGTAGAAGAAGCCGAAGAGGTGGCCCCAGGTGCTTTCCATCGGATGATACCAGAAAGTATAGATGGCGGCCCAGGCAAAGACGTAGCCGTGATACTTGCGCGCCCAGCCGATGATCTGCTTGGAGATCGGCACTTTCTTGCCGAAGAAGAGGCCGCGCCGCGAGTTCTCCATCAGCAGCACCCACACCAGCAGGATGATGACCGACACCTGCGAGCTCCAGATCGAGACATCCTCGGCCAGCCCGCCGTACCAGAGGTGGGTCTGGGCAAAGTGCAGCCCGATGAAGAGCGCGTTGCCCGCCAGCGCAATCACGTTGATGGGATGCAGGCCCGGCACGTAACGTTTGACCCGCGTCTGCGCGAAGTAGATCAGCCCCCAGGCGGCCAATTGGTGCAGCAGATAGAGGCCCCACGCGCTGATCCGCGCCGCGGTCGTGGTGTCCATCAGCCGCCAGAAATACCAATCTGCGCCGGCGTCGGGCCACTTGGGGATCGCCTGCAAGCGCCAGCCCGCCAGCGCGATGACACCGGTGAAGACCAGGCTGAAAAGGATGCCGCCCCACAGGGCCAGCAGGTCGCCCCGCCGCGGGGCCGGTTGGGTTTGGGTGGTCATGCGCGCCTCCGTTTGCGTTTGATGGAGCATATTATAGGGCGACGTAGATGTTTTGTCAAATGTATGTAAAGATACACTCTGAGGAGGGGGAAATACGACAACGAATCTACCGGATTTACCGAATCGGCAGTCCGCGGCGGGAGGATTCGGTCAATCCTGATGAGTCGTTGTCATATCATCTCCGGCCGGTTCTGCTTCTGCTATGCCGTGTCCCGCATGATCGTCTTTGCGGCCCCGCCCCTGCCGTGATAAAATCCTGGCCGTGGAGGACGCCATGGAACATCCCCTCACCGTCTTCATCAGTTCCGTCATCGCCGGCATGGCGGACGAACGCCGCGCCGCGCAATCGGCCATCCAGGCCATCCCGCTGACCCGCGCCTGGCTGTTCGAGTTCAGCCCCGCGTCGTCGCTCCCGCTGACCGAATCGTACCTCAGCAAGGTGCGCGGGTGCGACATTTTCGTGCTGCTGCTCGGCGACAAAATCACCGACCCGGTCAAAGCGGAAGTCGCGGCCGCCCAGGCCGCCGGGAAGCCGCGGCTGATCTTCCTGGCCGCAGCCGCGCCGGCCGACGTGGTCGCGTACGCCCAGTCGTTGGGGGTCAAGTACGCCGGCTTCGCAGACGCCGACCAACTGGCCGCGCAAGTGGCGGAGGCGGTGGGTGATGAGTTGATCACCGGCTACCGGCGGCATGGGGTGCCGCGCGGCGAACTGGGCGGCATCGGCGAATTCCTGGAACGCGTGGCGCAGGGCGCCGTCCAGATCAACGTCGGCGACCGGACCGCGGCGGCCGCCAGGAGAAGCGTCGCCATCGGCGGCAACGTCGCGGGCCAGGTGATCACCGGCGACGAGAATATCGCGGCCGGCGGCAGTGTCGTCTTTGCCGAGGCCGGTTCCACCGTCGTGATCACTGAAGCGCCGGTGATGATGACCGCCGTGGATCGGCGCACGGCCCTGGGACGTTATCTGCAACATGTCATCAGTCGCAACCGCTACTTGCAG
>CAZYHE010000251.1:0-6792 GCA_964647225.1 uncultured Anaerolineales bacterium | reverse complement strand
TGTGGCGCATCTGTCGTTCACATCCCCGCGCCGGCCGCGCCGATCAGCCGCTCCGCCAATGCGGGTTCTGCTGCCCCAGCCGCCGCGCCAGCACCAGGAAGCCGGCCGTCGCGACCAGCCCCAGGGCCAGCCCGCCATACCACGTCGCCACGGGCGCGACGCGGTCGTTCAGCAGGCCGCCGATCACCGGCGCGATGCCGAAGCCGATGCTCCACGTCACCCCGAAGAGGCCCATGTAGCGGCCGCGCATCTCGGCAGGCGCCAGGTTGGCCGCGAGCGCGGTCGCCGTGGGCACGAGCAGCAGTTCACCGGCGCTCATGATCGCCATGCTGAGCACGAACGCGGGGAAGCCCTGGCCGAGCGCGACGCTGCCCACGCCGAACGCATAGAGCAGCGCGCCGAGCATCAGCACGCGCAGCGGTGGGTAGCCCTCGGCGCGGCGCGTGACGATGTATTGGAAGCAGACGACCATCAACGCATTGGTCGCCATGATGAAGCCGTATTGGCTTTCGGGCACGCCGAAGTTCTCTTTGGCATACACTGCCAGCAGCGTCATCATAATGGAGGAGGGCATCATCGCCACCACGTAGATGCCGCAGAACGCCAGGAAGGGCAGATCGCGCAAGACCGGGCCGTAGCCGCCATCGGTCGGCGCGGCGTGCGGATCAACGTGCTGCTTGGGCAACGTCTCGCGCACGGCCAGCAGGATCAACAGGAAGAAGGCGAAGTTGGCGACCGCGCCGCCCAGGAAAGCATAAGTGTAGGAAACGCCGCTGAGGAACCCGCCGATCATCGGGCCGACCGCGATCCCCAGGTTCGAGACCATACGCAGCAGCGCGTAGGCCCCCGCGCGGCGCTCCGGCCCGATCATATCGGCCACCATCGCGTCCGCGCCCACGCGGTAGAGCGGCCAGATGACGCCCAGGCTCGCCATCACGACCGCCCACGCCGGCAGGCTGTTGGCGCTGATCATCGCCAGGTAGACCGCGCCGTTCCCCGCCAGGCTCAACGCCATCGCGATCTTGCGACCGAAACGATCCACCGCCGGCCCGGCGATCGAGGTGGCGATCAGCCCAGTCATGGAGTTGAGGGTGAAGAGCAGCGTGATCGAAGTCAGCGGGACATCGAGACGCTGGCGCATGTAGACGGTCAAAAACGGCCAGACCATCGAGCCGCCGATGCTGTTGATCAGCGAGCCCCAGAAGAGGATCCAAAATTGGCGCGGGTAGCCGGATGTGGCGTCGCGAAAGCGGGTGAGCATGACCATCCCCTGCAGAACAAAAATTACGGGCTGACGGTCCCCCGTCAGCCCGTATCGTAACACCGGCTGGCCTGATGGGCAAACTGCCTACTCCGCGAGCGGCGCGACCGCCACGGGGGCATCTGCCGCGCCCTGTGTACCGCGGTGATTCTGATCCACATTCATGATCGCGGGCACGGCAAACGCCGCCAGGCCGATGGCCGCGCACGCCAGCCCGCCGATGATGTACCACACGCGCACGCCCAACGCGTCGGCCACCGGGCCGGCGATGAGCAGGCTCAACGGCATCATGGCGGCCGAGCCGCTGCCCACCAGCGACATCACGCGGCCCTGCATCTCCGGCGCGACGGTGGATTGCAGCGTCGCAAAGAGCGGGCCGTTCGCCATCGGGTTCATGAAGCCGCCGAAGAACATGCCGCCGAGCGCCAGGGTGAACGCGCTGGCCGGCGCCAGACCGATCGCCAGCGTGCCGACCCCCATGCCGACCACGCCCATCAGCGAGGTGAGGATGCGGCGGTGGAAGCCGCCCCACGCGCTCAGCGTCAGGCCGCCGACCACGACGCCCACCCCCCAGGCCGATTCCAGCCAGCCAAGCTGGAGTGCCCCGCCGCCGAAATGCTTCGTCACCAAGATCGGCATCAGCGCGAAGGCCGGGTTGATGATGAAGTTGAGCGCCATCGCCATGATGATGATCGCCAACAGCCCCGGCCACGCGGCCACATAGCGCAGCCCGGCGCGCAGATCGCCCAGCACAGAAGGCCGAGCCGGCGCAGCGCCATCCGCGGCCGCTTCGAGCTTATGCACCGGCTGCGGGATCGCGACGAAGAGCAGCGGCGTCACGGCCAGGAACGCGGTGATGACATCAATCGCCAGCACGGCGTGGAGCGGCAGCACGCTCAGCAGCAACGCGCCCAGCGGCGGCGCGATGATGTTCATCGCGCCGTGGAGCGTCTGGTTCAGCCCGGCCACGCGGGCAAGCTGCGACTTGGGCACCATCAGCGACGTGGAGGCCTGCATGGCAGTCCAATGGAACCCGCCGACCGCAGAGCGCACGAACATCACGACATAGATGTGCCATACCTGCATCTGGCCGATGAGATACAGGGCGATCAGCGCCAGCGTCGAGAGCGCGATCAGCGTGTCGGCCCCGATCATCACCAGGCGGCGATTCCAGCGATCCACCAGCGCGCCGGCGAAGGGGCCGACGACGACCTGCGGCAGGATCCCCACCAGGGCCGCGGTCGCCAGCACCGTGGCCGACCCGGTAGCCTGGGTCAGCCACCAGACCAGGGCAAACTGCACGACCATCGAGCCGAGCAGCGAAAACGCCTGCCCGGTCCAGATAGTGAAGAAGGGCACGGCCCAGCGCGCGCCGCGGGCCTGACCATTGATATCGGAAACAGTCATGTACGACGCTCCTTCCCTACACCCCACACTGCACTTGCACCAGTTTAGCACGCTATCGCAGCAAAGTCAATATGGCGAATAAATAATATCAATTCAGATGTGAATATAATCAAGTTGCATTGTTCTGAAATTTATATTTACTCGCCGCTTGCAACTTCACGCGACCTGCGTATAATTCTACGTAACATCCATGCTTTGAGTTGCGGCGCGGAGGAAACGATGTCCACGATCATGCAAGTCGTCAAGCGTACCGGCGCGGTGGTCCCATTCACCGCGGCCCGCATCACCAACGCCATCTATCGGGCCGCGGTGGCGGTCGGCGGCCGCGACCGCGCGACGGCGGAGGCGCTGGCCGGGCAGGTGATCGCGATCCTGGAGGCGACCACCCCGGCCGGCCACATCCCCACGGTGGAAGAGATCCAGGATCTCGTCGAGAAGGTGCTGATCGAGAACGGCCACGCGCGCACGGCCAAGGCCTACATCCTCTACCGCGATGAACGCGCCCGCGGCCGCCAGGCGCGCGCCGAACGGTCGGCGCAGCCGTCCACGAGCATCCCGTGGGTCAAGCTGTGGGAGGCGCTGGATTGGGCCGTGGATCACGACCTGCACACGGTGGCGCGGCTGAACGATCGCATCGCGCGCGGTGAATTCGGGGAGATCGTGCGCGAGACCGACCGCGCGTACCATGAAGACATCACCACCGCCGCGGAGATGATCAGGGCGCGCCGCGCTCAGGTGCGCATCGTCATCATCGCCGGCCCATCGTCGTCGGGCAAGACGACCACGACGACCAAGCTGGCCCACCTGCTCGCCCGGATGGGGCTGCGACTGACGCCGCTCACGGTGGATCACTATTTCTTCGATCTGGCGCTGCACCCGCGGGATGAACATGGCGATTACGACTTCGAGACGCCCCAGGCGCTCGATCTGCCGCTGATCAACCAGCACTTGCAGCGATTGATCGCGGGCGAAGAGGTGCGCATTCCATTCTACGACTTCAAGACCGGGACGCGCACCCTGGATCACACGCCGATGCGGGTCGGGCCAGACGAACTGATCCTGATTGACAGCTTGCACGGGCTTTTCGGAGAGATGACGGCCGGAGTTGCCGACGAACAGAAGTTCAAGCTCTACATCGAGCCGCTGCTCCAGATGAAGGATGGGGTGGGGAGCTATGTGCGGTGGACCGATCTGCGGCTGATGCGGCGGATGGTGCGCGACGCCACCCAGCGGGCCTACGATCCGCAGCAGACGCTGGAACACTGGCACTATGTGCGGACGAGCGAGAAGCGCAACATCCTGCCCTATGTAAACACCGCCGATTATATCGTCAACAGCGGCCTGCCCTATGAGCTGCCGGTGATGGCCGCACGGCTGGGCGGGCATTTCGAGCGGTGGGCCGAACTGTACCGGGACGACCCACTGCGCACCGATGCGTGCGAGCGGGCCGGCCGCGTCGCCGCGCTCCTCCGCCAGGTGACAGCCGTGATGGACGAGTCGGCCATCCCGCCCGATTCGCTACTGCGCGAGTTCATCAGCGGGAGTTGTTACACCTATTGATTCAAAGACTCTCCACAACCTTCTGCAATCTGGCGCGCACCTGCATCCCGATGGCGCCCAAGCTGGGGTTGTCCACTGCGGCCATCGAGGCCACCGGGTCAATCGCCGCGACCTCGACCTGCCCCGGCGCGAGTTCCTGCACGATCACATTGCACGGCAGCATCGTGCCGATCTTGTCCTCGGCCAGAAGCGCCTGATGCGCGAAGGGCGGGTTGCACGCGCCCAGGATGCGATAGTTGCGAAACTCCACGTCCAACTTCTTTTTCATCGTCGCCTTGACGTCAATGTCAGTCAGGACGCCGAAGCCTTCCTTCTTCAACTCCTCGGTCACACGGGCGATCGCCGCATCAAACGGCAGGTTGATGGTCTTGCTAAAGTAGTAACTCATGCTGATCTTTCTCCCTGGGCTGGTCTGGCGCGGCGTCCATCCGCCAGCGGCAAAAGATTAGATGTCGAGAGGCGGGCCGCGTTACATGATGCTGCTGGCCGCGTCTCCAGCTTTGCGCCTCACTCCATTTTGCTGTACAATTGGAGTATTCGGAGGTGACGCATGGAACAGAAGACGAGAAAATCGGACAAGGTACGGGTGCAAGTGGATCTCTCGGCCGCGGAGGCGCGGCTGCTCGACCTGCTCCAGGATCGCCTGTCGGTGCGCTCACGGGCGGATTTGCTGCAACAGGCATACGGCACGTTCCTCTGGGTGGCCGATGAGATGCTTTCGGGGCGCAAGGTGGTGAGCGTCGAGACCGATGCGCTGGCGCAACTCGAACGATTCAAGGAGTTGAGCGTCCCGGCCGTCCAGCCGGTCATCTTCGAGCATTATCGCTATCTGGTGGCGAAGCCGGAAAAATGGCGCAAACAGCTTTATCTCAAAGGGCGCAATATGACGGTCGGCCAGTTGATCTACTCGATGCGCGCAAACAGCTTAAACGCCGACGAGGCGGCCGCGGATATGGATTTGCCGGTCGAACAGGTGCGTGAGGCGCAGGCCTACTACGAAATTCACCGCGATCTGATCGAGCGCGAAGCCGACGAAGAAAAACAATATCTGCTGGCCGAGGGGGTGTTGCTTGAGCCTGCGCCTATACCTCGATGATTGTATCTATTCGCATGAGTTGAGACGCTTGCTCATCGAGGCGGGGCATGATGTGCGGATTCCCGCCGATGTGCGACCTCCGCTCACGGGTCAACCCGATCAACAACACTTCGCCTATGCCAACAGCAGCGGACGGGTGCTATTGACCAAAAATCCACGTGACTTCCGGGAGTTTCATCGCCGCTTCACCAGGCATCCTGGCATTCTCGCAGTATACCAGGATAACGACCCGAATCGCGACATGAGCCAGCGCGAGGTCGTGCAGGCCATCGCCAACCTGGAAGCCACGGGCGTGCCCATCGCCGGTGGCTTTTGGCCGTTGAACAACTACCGCTGGTAACGCCTCACAGGGGCGCGGTCATGTACAGTTCGCCGCGGTCGAAGCCGAGCCGCTCGTAGTAGCGCCGCGTGCCGATGGCTGAGATGACCGCCAGCCGGGCGAAGCCGGCCGCGATCGCCCGCGCCTTCGCTTCTTCGATCAGCCGCCGGCCCAGGCCCAGGTGTTGCGCTTCCCCCGCGCTCTCCGCGCCGATCTCCAGTGCCGGGCCGTAGACATGCACCTCGCGGAGCATCGCGGCGCCGGCGATTTCGGGGATTGCAGCCCAGACCTTTGAGGTCTGCGAGACCTCAAAGGTCTCATCGCGGGCCGGCAGCGACAGCCGCAGGAACCCCGCCAGCCGCCCCTCAGTCGTCTCGTAGCTCAAGAACTGCTCCAGGCTGCCCGCGGTTTCATATGCGTGGACGACCAGGCGCAGGTCTTCCTCGCCAACCACGTCCCCGCGCACCTCGCGGCAGCGGATGCACCGGCAGACCTGGCCGCGCTCGGCCATCCGTGTGTGCGCGAGTTGGCGCAGATTCGAGCTTTTGACGCCCGCCACGATGTCGTCCGCCGGGATGTCCCGGAAGACGCGGTTGACGCGGCAATAGGGCGGGATCGTCGCTTTGCAGTCCGCCACCAGGTCCACCAACTCCGCGTCGGTGTAGGGCCGATAGCCGCCCGCCTGCCAGAGCCGATACAACTCGGTGCCCGCGATGATCGAACAGGGGTAGATTTTCAACTCGTCGGGGCGCAGGCCGGGATCGGCCCAGAGGCGGGCGAAGTCGGCCCGATCCGACTCGGGCGTGGCGCCGTGGAGGTTAGGCATCCAGTGCAGGTGCAGCTTGAAACCGGCCGCGCGCAGCAGCCCCACCGCCCGGCGCACCGCGGCCACGTCATGCCCGCGCTGGTTGAGCGCCAGGATCCGGTCGTCGAGGCTTTGCACACCGAGCTGCACCTTCGTGACCCCCAGCCGGCGCAGGTGGACGACCTCGTCGAGCGTCACCCAGTCGGGCCGGGTTTCGATCACCAGGCCGACGTTGCGGTGGGGGGCGGTTTCGTTGCGCGACTGGGCTTGTGACAAGGTGACAAGGTGACAAGGTGACAAGGTGACAGGGTGATCCCCTTCGCTGTGGCCGGTCTCGACCACCT
>CAZYHE010000250.1:0-6802 GCA_964647225.1 uncultured Anaerolineales bacterium | reverse complement strand
TCGAACCGGTGTAGGTGTTGTTCGTGCTGAAGACCAGGGTGCCGGCGCCGGATTTCACGACGCTGACAGAGCCGGTGATCGCCAGGTCATTGGTGAAGGTGTTGGCCGCGCTGGCGATTTCCAGATTGACCGACACGCCGGGATTGCAAACTATGGGATGGCCCAGGCTGGAGAAACTGTTGAGCGTGGTGTTGGTGATCGAGAGTGTACCGCCGTTGAAGACCAGGTTTCCGCCACTACCCAGGTTGTTGGCGACGCTGACCATCAACTTACCGGCGCTGAGGGTGGTGCCACCGGCGTACGCATTGTTCCCGGTGAGCAGCCAGGTGCCCACGCCGGCCTTGGTGACCGAGACCGCACCCGCGCCGTTGTTGGCGATCGTGGCGGCAAAGGTATTGGTCCCGGTTTGCGTGCCGGTCAGCGTGAGCGACCGGGCCACGTCGGCCACGTCATACACCGGGGCGCCGTTCCACAAAAGCGTGCCGGTGCCGGTACCAGAGGCATCAAGAGAGGCGCCCGAGCTGCCAATGGTAAACCCGCGGTCGGTGCTGGTCGCCGCGCTGCCGGAGTACTGCAATGCGCCGCCGTTGATGACCAGGATCTCGGCGGCGTTGCCCAGCAACCCAATGGACTTAGCCTCACCCTTAGCCTTAGCCTCTTCAGCCCACGTCATCGCCTCTTCCAGGTTGTCGGTCGCCACGTCCAGGTAGCGGTGGGCCAGCCGGCGATCAATGCGCCACTGATCCACCTCGACCGCGACGACCACACCCCCGTTCATCGTGACCGCCAGCGGCTGCGCGCCGCCCATCTCGCCCAGGCCGGCCGTGAGCACGAGCTTGCCCTTGAGCGTGCCCCACCCCTTCTGCCGGGCCAGCGACCCGAACGTCTCATACGTGCCCTGGAGGATGCCCTGCGTGCCGATGTAGATCCAGGAGCCGGCGGTCATCTGGCCGAACATGATCAGCCCCTCCCGCTCCCATTTGTCGAAGTTTTCCTGCGTGGCCCAATGCGGCACGATGTTGGAGTTGGCGATCAGCACGCGCGGCGCGTCCTCGTGCGTGGTGAAGACGGCGACCGGCTTGCCGGACTGCACCAGCAGCGTCTCGTCCGGCTCCAGGGCGCGCAGCGACGCCAGGATCGCGTCGAAGCATTCCCAATTGCGCGCCGCGCGCCCGCGTCCGCCATAGACGATCAGATGTTCCGGGTCGAACGCGACTTCGGGATCCAGGTTGTTCTGGATCATGCGGTAGGCGGCTTCGATGAGCCAGTTTTTGCAGGTCAGGGTGGCGCCGCGCGGGGCGCGGATGGTGTGAGACATGAGGCCCTCCAAGAAAATGCAGGAAGACGGAACAGGGCCATCATCGCCGGTCTGTCTTCCGGGAATGTGGATGTTAGTTGAGTTGACGAAGTTTGCTTGCGATTTGAGGCAGATCTTCATAGTCATAAGGAGGTCTGCGCTGTAGCCCCAACACCCAAACCCAGCCTTCGGTATCGCTTACAGCGTAGACCAGACGCCAGAATTCGATTTTCAGTCGGCGCAATTCGATGGTAGGCGGTAAGTCCAGTCGGCTCGTATCCAATAGTCGCGTCTTGGCGGGACGCGGCTGGGTTGCCAGATCGTCTATGGCGCGATGAATTCGTTGTCTTACGTTGCCGGCCAACGTAAGACGAGCGGCATGGACTTCACGCTCCACAAATAGGTCATACTTCACTGCCATTGATCAGCGACATCCTGCCAGCGCAGCGCGCCGGCGGCGACTGGCCCCCGCGCCAGTCGCGGGCGAAGCGCACTCACCAACGCGCGGTCCTCGGCATCCTCCAAAGCCTCGATCACACGTTGCCATAGAGTCGGCGACAGGACCACTGCGGTTAACTGTCCTTCGCTGTCAACCTTATACTGAACGTCTTGAACTAATGTCGCAACACCCATTATCCACCCTCCGACCAGGAATGCCCGATGAGTATACCGCAGGATGCGCTTGCACGCAACGATGCTTGCAGCTTGAACTCCCTTGTATCCTCTCAATAATCCGGGGAGGCAGCAGTCGCAGACCGCCTGCGAGCTTGCTCTCAGGGGGTCTGTGCCCCCCGCCGGCCCCTACTTATTGAGATGATACACTCCCTTATGAAACAACAAAAGCGGCCATGAGGGCTTTTGCTCCCCGTGCCGCCTTTTCGCTCTGTCTCGCTGCTGCCGCGACCTTTGATCATCATGCGCGCCATCAAGCCGCGACCAAAACCCCTTCGTTCTGGATCGTCACTGTCGGATTGAAATTCCGTAAAACTCATATCTGAACCGGACAAGGCGACGTGATGCACTGCTTGCTCAATCACGTCACCTTGTCTACTTGTTTCCTTGTATACTACCCTACTGTTATGACGCCAAAAACTCGTCCAGCGCCTTCTTGGAAATCCGGTACTCACTGCCGATCTGCTTGGCCTTGACCTGGCCGGAGGTGATCAGACCGAGCACATCTTGCTGGCCGACCTTGAGATAGGCCGCGGCTTCGACCAGATTCATCACTTCCGGCGCGACTGCCGCGCCGCCGGCCGCCGGAGCCGCCTGCTGCGGCTGCATCGCGCCCTGCATCGCCTGGCTGATCATGCCGGCCATGCCTACGCCGACCCCCATGCCTGCGCCCAAGCCCACGCCGGTGCCCATCGCGCTGCCGGCCTCGCCACCGCCGCCGCTCGCCTTGGCCGCGTCCCCCATCGCGCGCGCGGCCTGGAATTGCAGATATTTCTGCATGTCGCCGATTGCGCCCATCGAGGAACGCTCGTCAATCGCCTTGGCGGTCTCTTCGGTCGGGCTGATGGACTGGATGAACATCGCCTTGATCGTGATGCCCAACGCGGCGAAATCTTCGGCCACGCTGACGCGCACGGCCGCGTTCATCTCGTTGAAGAGCGCCGGCAGATCGAACAGGCCCGCCTTGCTTTCGCCCAACAGGTCGGTCAGGCGGCTGATGATCATCCCGCGCAGGTAGTCAGCGACGGCGCTGGTCTGGTAAAGGCCTTGCGTGCCGACGATCTTGGTGACGAAAAGCTGCGGATCGGTGATCGCCATGCTGTAGCGACCGTTGGCGCGCAGCCGGGCCAGCCCCAAATCTTTGTCGCGCAACGCGATCGGTTCCGGCGTGCCCCATTTCATGTCAATGAAATCGCGCATGTTGACGAAATAGGCTTCGGCGGTGAAGGGGGTCTGCCCGCGCGTGCCCAGCTTGAGCAGGTCAATCAACAGCGGGATGTTGGCCGTGGTGATCGTGTGCCGGCCGGGGCCGAACGTGTCCAGCGCCTTGCCGTCGCGAAAGAAGACCGCCGACTGGCTCTCGCGGACCACCACCTGTGAGCCCATCCGAAAATCGCCCGCGCCGCTCTCCGGCACGCGGGATACCATTTGATCCGACCCTTGGTCGGGCGCCTGTACGACATCAATAATCCGGGCCATGGGTGTTCCTCCTATGAACTATGTGACTTTCGCCTTGATATTAGTATTGCCCGTGGTGCGTATTACGTATTGCGTATTACGTGTGCTGTGTCGCGCGTGATTTAAGCTGCTATCTCTGTCAACGGACTACGCACTACGCAATACGCACTATCCACCGCGCACCGCTTCCAATCGCTTGCCAAACGTCTCGTTGAGCCGCGCCAGGATGTTGCCGAGGGCCTTGATCGCCTCTTTGATGCCTTCGTCGGCCTCGATGGCTTTGCTCAGCGATTCGATGGCGGTGTCAAGCCGCGGCAGATCCTCGAAGAGCGCCTCATCGAACTGGGCCAGCATGTCCAGTTCCTCTTCCTTCACACGCTGGATGTCGAAGAAGCCGGCATAGCCATAGGCGGCCGTCTTGATGCGGTCAATCAGGAGCTGCAGCCGGCTGACGAGCTTCTCGATGTCATCCATCCAGAGCAGCCCGCCGCCCGACAACAATTCAGTCTGCAGGGCGGTGAGCTTCGTCCGCCGCTCCGAAAGCTCGCGCGCCAGGGTGTCGCGCAGTTGCTTGTCCGAATCCCGGCGGATATCTTTTTCGCGATATCCCTTGATGCCGGGCAGCTTGGAGAGCAGGCTTTCCAGCCCGCCCATTTGACTCTTGGCCTTTCCAATTGGATCCACAGTTGCCTCCTTGTCCAGTACCAGATACGCTTCTTCCTAGTGCTTCATCAACGTCGTCACCGCCGGCAGCCGGTTCAGCATCCACACGCCAACCGGCAGCCCGATAATGGAGACGCACAACAACCAGCCGAGAACAGCCCAGATCAGGCTGAACCACCAGCCGATCAGGATGAAGTAGAGCAGCCGCAGGAGCCAGCCATGCTGCGGCGCGCCCTGGTACCAGTCCACCAGCCGGCCATCCCGGAGCTCGGTGACGTGATAGCCCGACTGCATGCGCAGGGTCAACACCAGCGGCACGCGGTTCAGCATCCACACCCCCAAGGGCAGGCCGATCACCGTCAGGTTCAGCAGCCAGGCAATGCCGACCCAGTAGAGGGTCGCGTGCCAGCCGATCAAGAAGAACCAAAGCACCCGGATCAGGAACGGGACGCCCGGCTCTCGACGCACTGATGCCGTCATCGTCATCTCCACACCTCTTTCAACTCGCCAGAAACACTTCTGCGCCACAATACGGGCATTTGATCACCCCTTTGCCCGCCAGTTCGACCTGTCCGCCGCAGTTGGGGCATTTGTGATCCGCCTTCATCTGCGACGCCTGTTTGGAATAGAGCACGCCATCGTTCCAGTTGATCGCGCCGCTGAACAGGTTCTTGCCCACCAGGTCGCGCACCATGTCCTCCACCTGGTCGCGCGGCATGGCTAACTCCAGCGCGACTTCCGAGAGGGACACCTTGCCCTGGGCCAGCACCATGTTCAACAGCTTCTTCTGCTTCTCGATGGCGGCATACTCGGTTTTCTCCTGCTGGCTCTTGGTCAGCAGGTAGATGCCGCCGCCGCCGAGCGGCAACACGAACACGATCGCCACGATGAACAGGCCCAAGATGGCGCCCGTGACCGTGGTTTCATTGGTTGAAACCTGCCCCAACAAGAGCGCAGTCGCCAGCAAACAGGCGATCAGCGCGACCGCGATCAAGATGATACCGATGAGCCGTCCTTGTCCAGGCATAAGCCATACTCCTTCCTACATAGCATTGATCAGCGTTTCAGCCGCTTCGGCCGATTCGGCATTGGCTTCGTCAAGCACGCTGTCCAAGCCAACGCTTTCTCTCGATGACCAAGCCTTCCCAACGCATCGCGTCGAGTTCGAGTTCATAACCAAACTCATCCCCCAGGTCTCCGGACTCCAACTTGCGGCGGAAGTCTTCATATTCCAGGCCGTACTTGACTTCCAACCCCAGTCGTTCCCGTTCGCATGTCTCCAGGATCTTATCCAAAACTGCTTCCCCCGCCGCCACCCCCGCCGCCGGAGCTTCCACCGCCGCCGGAGAAGCCCCCACCGCTAAACCCGCCGCTGCTGCTCCCACTCGATGAAGGCGCGCTGGTCAGCGTGCTGGATGCCGACGAGAGCATCGCGCCCAGGCCGGCGCTCATCCCGGCCAGCGACGTGCCCATGCCCCGCGACATGTCGCTCAGGGTGGGCTGGCCGCCTTCGCTGGGGATCGAGCTGGCCGAACCGGAAGGCCGGCCGCTGCCCGTCATCGGGCCGAAGCCGCCGCCGTAGTAGGGCCGTGGGACGCCATACGGGATCCACCAAGTGGGCGGCGGCGCGTCTACCCTGGCGAACTTCCGCATCCAACTTTGCTCCAGCCCGAACGCCACCGCATAAGGCAGGTAGCGGTCGAAGATTTCGGTCGCATCCTCGACTTTGGTGTACTTCTCCAGGTTTTGCAGATACCGCTTGAACGCCTTCCACCGGGCGACCGCATCGGCCCCCGCGGGGGTGCGGCGCGGCATGTAGCGCGCCATGATGATGATCCCGATCGCAACGACCGCCAGGGCAACCGGCAGGCAGAGGGCGAAGTCGGAGAACTCGGCAAATGCGCCGACCAGGACAAACCCGAAGCAGACGCTCAACACGAGCGCCAGAACCCCCAAGACGCCATACTGCGAGCGGGTTGTCTCTGGGCTGCGCTTGAAGAAGCCCTCGTCCACCACCGCCTGATAAAGCTCCTTGCGGAGCGTCGGGATGACCTTGTAGAACTTCTCCTTCAGATCGGAAAGCTGGATTTCGTCTTTGTGATCGAATAGCTTGTTCAGCAAGGTCTGCTCATATGGGCGCAGCGCGATGCTGGTGTTTTTCTTTCGGTAGATGTAGTCATTCGTGCTGCCGATGCCGAGGAAGCCCGGCTCTTTGGTTTCCTCGATTTCGATGACGCCGCGCCGCGCCAGGTCGAGGATCGTCGCCAGGATGTCTTGCAGGTCGGCGCTCTCGTCCACCAGGGTGCCGGCCATCCCGGCGGGCAGTTCCGACGGCGGCTCAGGCAGGTAATCGGCGATCAGCCCCACGGGCGCGTCGCGGCCGCGGTTATACCACCATACGTACAGCAGCACCGGGCCGCCGATCAGGAGCAGGCCCGTCAGCGCCAGGAAGGACAGATCGGCCACCGGCCCCCATTGACGCCGGGTTTCCTCCTGCACCGCTTTTTCCGCGGCCTCCTGGTCGAGCTGTGCCTGCCACGGCTGCGGCTCGCCGGCCACGATGCCATGCGGCCATTCGGCCACTGCCTCCACCTCTTGCCCGGCCCGGATTTGCCCCTTGATGGTGATGGCCGCATCGCGCTGGCCCGGCTGGAAGTTGGCGGTAGCTTCGGCCCCGTAGACACCGTAGTTGGTGAAGGTGGCCGGCTCCGG
>CAZYHE010000249.1:0-6817 GCA_964647225.1 uncultured Anaerolineales bacterium | reverse complement strand
ACGATGGAGAAGCACACCGCGCGCTACTCGCTGAGCGCCGCAGCCGGCGTGTCGCCGGAAGTCAGGGCGCAGCAGGTTTCAGAATGACTCCCATCCGCCTCTACCTCTACGCCATCGTCGCCGGCACGCATCCGCTCGAAGCGGCGCTCACCGGTCTGGCGGGCGCGGCCGTGACGCTGCTGCCCTATCGCGACCTGGCGGCGGTCGTCAGCGCCGTGGCGGCGGAAGGCCCTTCGACAGGCTCAGGGGGCGTGCGGCCCGAACCGGCGCAGTTGTTGTGTCACGAGCGGGTCGTCGAGACGCTGATGGTGCAGCGCAGCACCCTGCCCGTCCGCTTCGGCACGGTGCTCGACGCGGAGGGTATGCTGGCGACCCTGGCCGAACGCTACGCCACCTTCGCCGCCGATCTGGTGCGCCTGGCCGGTCAGGTCGAAATCGGGGTGCGCGTCTTATGGGATCCCGACGCGATCCGGCGCAGCCTGCCGGAACCGCTCGCGCCGGCAATCAACCCAGGCGACGAGCGGCCCGGCACACGTTACCTGCTGGCCCGCAGCCGCGAAGTCGCAGCCGAGCGCCAGTTTCGTGAAGCCGCCCAGGCGCTCGAAACCTGGTGCCTGGCCCGGCTCAAGCCGCTCGCCAGCGACAGCACCACCCGACTCTTGACCACCGCGGCCATGCCGGTCAGCGCAGCCTTTTTGACGCCCCGGAGCGACATGGCCGCCCTGCTCGCCGCCGCGGCGCAGATGCAGAACGAGCGGCCCGATCTGGATCTGGTATGCACCGGCCCGTGGCCGCCCTATCATTTCGTAACCCAGTAACACAAGGAGTCTTCTCATGACAAATCCTATAGACGTCAACGCCGTCACCCGCGCTTCCCTGTTGCGCATGGGCCAGACCTGGTACCGTCAGGGCAGATTCAACCAGGCCGAGGACACCTATTTTCGAATTATGCAGGAACACCCCGGCACCAAAGAAGCCGAAAGCGCCCAACGCGACCTGCTGGCGATGGCCGCGGGCTTCGAGGCGGATGGGCGTTACCATCTGGCGATAGACATTCTCGACCGGCTGGGAAAGGCTGCGGTCGAGAACGCATGAACGCCATCCCCGAAACCGCGGGGCACGCTGCCGAGTCCAAGACCGTCCTGCCGCCCTCCTCGGATGACGGATTGACGCGTATGGTTGCTGAACTCGAAAAGCTCGACCACGCCCTGCCCACGCGCATTGACGCCAACCCCGAAGAGGTCGAACGGGGCCTGGCGAAATTGGTACTGACACTGATCGAACTGCTCCGCCGCCTCTTGGAGAAGCAAGCCCTCCGCCGCATCGAGGGCGGCCGGCTGACCGACGAAGAGGTCGAGCGGCTGGGCCTGACGTTTTTGCGGCTGGCCGAGCGGATGAAAGAGCTGCAAGGGGCCTTCAAACTGAAGGACGAAGACCTGAATCTCAACCTGGGGCCGCTGGGCGACCTGATGTAGGGGGACACGATGGCACAAACCGGACAACAAATCACCCACTCGACGCAGAGCACCAGCCTGGCGGATATCCTCGAACGCGTCTTGGACAAGGGCATCGTCATCGCCGGCGACATCAAGATTTCGCTGGCCGACATCGAACTGCTGGACATCAAAATCCGGCTGCTGATCGCCTCGGTGGACAAGGCGAAGGAGATGGGGATTGATTGGTGGGAGCACGACCCCGCCCTCTCCTCGCGCGCCGGCGGATTGGAGCAGGAGAACCGGCTGCTGCACGAGCGGCTCGACCGGCTGGAGCAGCGCATCGCGCCCGCGGCAACGTGATGGGCTTAGCTGACCTCTTTGTTTTCTCTCTCTGGGCGGGGCATGGTAAAATAGGTAGGCTATCGAGACCGGCACGGGCCGAGGAGTCTACCGACGAGTTTGGGAGGAGCCATGCCCACCGATGCTGCACATCTGACTTTCAACCAATTGGAAACCATGCGCGCAGGCGCACGCGTCGCCGCGCGCACCTGCATGGGTATCACGCCTGCGGATCGCGTCTTCATCCTGACGGACAAGACCACACACGGCATTGGCCGCCTGTTGAGCGAAGAAGCGTCTGAAGCAGGCGGCGAAGTCCTGCTCCATGACCTTGAGCAATACACCGAGCGCCCGGTCAAGGCGCTGCCCGAGAGCTTGCGCGCCGATCTGCTCAAGTTTCGCCCCACGGTGACCTTCTACGCGGCTTCCACCCAACCGGGTGAAGTGACCTTCCGCAACGGCCTGCGCGTCTTCCTGCTCAATGACCTGAGTGTCCGCCACGCGCACATGCCGGGGGTGACCGCGCAACTGATGCAAGAGGGGATGCGCACCGACTACCGCAGCGTCGCCGCCGTCACCACCGCGGTGTATGACATTGCGCGGATGGCGGAGACGATCCACGTTACCACCGCTGATGGCACCGATCTGACCGCGGTTTTCGATCCGGCGCTGCGCTGGGTGCCCTGCACCGGCCTCTATCACCGCGCGGGCCAATGGGGCAACCTGCCCGAAGGCGAGACCTACAGTTGCCCGCAGCGAGTGGATGGCACCCTCGTAGCGCATGTGATCGGCGATTACTTCAGCGAGCGGTTCGGCGTGCTCAAAGAGCCGGTTCATATCCAGATTGCCGATGGCGTTGCCACCGCGGTGCGCTCGGCCAACGCGGCGCTGGCCGCCGAGTTGGAAGCCTATCTCGACTCGGTAGAAAACGCCCGGCGGGTGGGCGAATTTGCGATCGGGACGAACATCAGCCTGAAGAAACTCTCCGGCAATATGTTGCAGGACGAAAAGATCCCCGGGGTCCACGTGGCCTTCGGCAACCCCCACCCCGCTGAGACGGGCGCGCTCTGGTCATCCCTGCTCCACATTGACATGATCCCGAGCCGCTGCACGATCAGTGTTGACGGCGAAACGATCATGAAGGATGGTCGGTTCGACTACGAGTTACTCGGCGTCCCGCCGCCGAGAGGATAGCAGCCAAAAGGAGAACGCGCATGGATTGCACGAAGTGCCACACCTGGAACCCCGATGACAAGCAGATCTGCTGGCGTTGCCAGGCGGAGCTTCCCAAGCCTGTTGAGAAAAAGAAACGCACCCCCGCCCTGCTCCTCGGCCTGCCGATCTGGGCGTGGATCATGCTGGGCGCGATGGT
This sequence comes from uncultured Anaerolineales bacterium, assembly GCA_964647225.1. GTDB lineage: Bacteria > Chloroflexota > Anaerolineae > CG2-30-64-16 > CG2-30-64-16 > CAZYHE01. Next base: position 3,670 of record CAZYHE010000249.1, on the reverse strand, counting down.
GGTGTTCTGGTTCGTGACCCAGTTCTTGGGGACAGGTATGGCCGGCCGGTAACCGCGGTCGAATGATCGGTCATCGGACGGCGGCCGCGGCAGGCCCGCCGGGGGCTGAAGCCGCCCGGCTCAGGAGGTGCAAGCCCCGCTCAAGCGGGCTGGCGCGTCGTCCGGGTTGCCCAGCCGGTCTTGACCGGCTTCCACCTACTGAGCCGTGTGGTTTCAACCCACGGCCCGCCGCCGGCATGGGATTACAGCGCGCTTCATCTTTATGTCAAACCCCATCTCGCCCGCTCTTGCCCCGCTCGTCCCGCGCCTGCTCGACTGGATTCGTATCGCCCGCCGTGACTTGCCCTGGCGGCGCCGGCGCGATCCCTACGCGGTCTGGATCTCCGAGGTGATGCTCCAGCAGACGCAAGCCGCCACCGTCGTGCCCTATTTCGAGCGTTGGCTGCGCCGCTTCCCCGACCTCCCCACGCTCGCCGCTGCGCCGTTGGATGACGTGCTCAAGGCGTGGGAAGGGCTGGGCTACTATGCGCGGGCGCGCAACCTGCACCGGATGGCCGGGCAGGTGCTGGCGCAGCACGGCGGACAGATTCCGGGAGACCGGCAAGCCTTGCTGGCGCTGCCGGGGATTGGCCGCTACACCGCGGGCGCGCTCCTCAGCCTGGCGTTCGGGCAGGCCGAGCCGGTCCTGGATGGCAATGTGCGGCGGGTGCTCTGCCGGGTGTGCGATATCGCCGGCGATCCGGCTGAGGCCGCGACCGAGAAGCAACTCTGGGAGATCGCGACCGCACTGGTGGCCGCCGCGCCCGCCGGCATGGCCGGCGACCTGAACGAGGCGCTGATGGAGTTGGGCGCGACGATCTGCACGCCGGGCAAACCGGCCTGCGCCGCCTGCCCGGTGGCGGCCCTCTGTCTGGCGCATCAACGCGGCGTGGAGACGGCGCGTCCCGCCGTGCAGCCCAAACCGCAGACGCCGCATCACATGACGGTGGCCGGGGTGATCCAGGATGCGGCGGGCGCCTACCTGCTGATCCAGCGGCCGGCGGCCGGGCTACTGGGCGGTCTATGGGGCTTTCCCGGCGGCACGCTCCAGGAAGGGGAAACGCTCGACGCGGGCCTGCGCCGGGCCGTCCAGGCGCAGATCGGCGTCGAAGTGCTGCCGGGCGAACTGGTGGCGCGTATCCGGCACGCCTACACGCACTTTCGCATCACCCTGCACGCGTATCACTGCCAACTCATGGCCGGCGAGCCACGCCCGCTGCGTTGCGCCGTCGTGCGTTGGGTCGCGCCCGGCGAACTGCCCAGCCTGGCGTTCCCCGTCACCGACGCCCGGATCATTCGCGCGCTAACGTAGGGGCAGGTTTCCGTCGTTTGCCGGCGATGCCCAGCCAATGGCGCAAAACCGGCCCCTACACCATCATCTCACGACCCCATCGCGCGCGGCCACGGCGCGCAACGCGGGGCGGCTGCGCCACCACAGCCAGCCAGTCTGAACGATGGTGCTGATGGTGAAGGCCGCCAGCCCGATATACAGCCCGATGGTCCGGCCCCACATCACCCCCGCCCAGAGCAGCACCACATTGACCACCAGGTAGATCACCACCGCCTCGGTGATGCCGCGCGTCCGCCGGCTATGCACGATCGAACCCTGACACCAGCTTTGCAGCGCGGTCAAAGCCGGAATGGGGAGCGCCAACAGCAGACCCAGCCGGGCCAACTCCGTCAGGTGCGGCGGCAACGCCGAGATGCGGCCGAACCAAAGGCCAGAGAGCGGCGTGACGGCCAACAGGAGCACGACGGCGGTCGTGATGGCCGCCAGGATCCCGGTGAACCGGCGCAGGCTGGGCAGCATGTCAGGTTCGTCCAGCAGTGCCACGACCACCTCGTTGAGGGCGAACCCCAGGCTGCGGATCAGGAACAGCAGGCCGGTGACGACAGGCCAGACGGCCAACGACGCGATCGGCTCCGGCATCCGACTGAGTCCGGCGCTGCCGATCGGCTGCACCACCAGGCTGATCAATGATGTCAGCGCCAGCGGGATGTAGAAGCCGGAGAAGGCCCGCCAGGTCAACGCCGGCGACACCGGCGCCGCGAGCTGCACCTGATCGCGCAACACCGGCCGCACGGCCCAGCCCGCGTAGAGCGCCTCGGAGATCACGCCCACCGCCACGGCCGCCGTCGCCACGACAACCCCCGGCAGTGTGCCGATCAGATAGCCGGCTGCCAGCACCACGGTATCGGCGGTCAATCGCACCGCCGTCCCCGCGCCGACCGCCTTCGAGTGGCCGAAGCGGATCAGCACGCCCTGGTGATAGCGCCGGTACGCGATTGACCAGGTCCACGGCAACATGATCATCAGGCCGATGCGGGCCGGTTCCACGATCGCTTCCGGGATGCCCAGGATGCCGCGCACGATGACATAGTAGAGGGGCGTGAACGCGACGAGCGCGTGCAGCCCGGTCAGCAGCGCGCCGGCGATCATCATGAAACGCCACACCTTGCGGTAGGAGGCCCAATCCCGGCTCAGCGCGGTCGAGGCCGAGAGGAGCATCAGGATCGGTGACTCGATGATCAGGGCCAGCGGGAAGACCACGCCGCCGTACGCGGCCAGATTGATCTCCGGATCGGCCAGCCGCGCCACCACCGCGCCAAGCACCGGCAGCTCGGCCGCCATCAACATCCAGCTTGCGGCCAACGGCCACCAAGTGCGCACGATGCGCCGCATCGGCGCAGAACCAAAAGAATCTCGCATGAAGTTATTCGCCTACCGTCTCAAGATCAGTTTGCAATCCATTGTACCGCAGAGGTCGCCGGGAGGGAAACGAGGGGGGATAGGCTACGGCGCGCAGGATATCGGCCGGCGATCCATGAGCACATCGAATCGCCGGCCGAAGTGTAGCGCCAGATGGCATCTGGCGCTACATGCGTCCTACTGCCTGCGCACCAACGGCAGATAGATCGGAAAATCTTTGGGCCGCGTCGTGAACGACCACGTGGCGGGCGCCAGCGGGTTGCCGGCCGCGTCGTTGGCGTGTACGGTGATGGTGTAGTCCTGATTGACGGTCAACGCCGCGTGCGTCGCAGTGACGACCGTACCGGCCGCGTTCCAGATCGTGCTCCAGCCACCCGGATCGGGGGCCAGCGCCAGCTTCAGGCTCAACGGGCCGATCGGCTCGTCGAAGGTCAGCACCAACGGCGCCCCCACCGGCACACCGCGGGCAGCGGGGGCCGGCGTGCGGCCGGTGAGTCGCGGCGCGGTCGTGTCGGGGATGACCCACTGGTAGGCCACGCCGCCGGTGGTGATCCCCTGGATGCGCTCCTCGACCGCCATCTCGAAGGCCAGCCCGGCCGGCCCCTCGAAATGCAGCCCGACCGCGGCCGCTTCGTCGGCCAGCATCGGCACCGCGCCGATGGTCGCGGAGACCGCGGCGGTGATGCGGATCTCCTGGGTGTCGGTCAGCACCTCGATCCCCTCGCCCCAGCGCGATCCATACGCCAGCCAACGCTCGAACAGTTCATCCGGCAGCCGGACAGTGATGGTGCCCGTCGTCGGGAAGGTCATCCGCCGGATGATCAGATCCACGTCTTGGGGCTGGTCGTAGACGTTGACCAGTTGCGCCTCGGCATCCTTGATATCCACCACCCCCTGGGCCGTCACGCTGGTGGAGCTTGT
>CAZYHE010000248.1:0-6843 GCA_964647225.1 uncultured Anaerolineales bacterium | reverse complement strand
AAGGAATACTTCGGCACGGTCGCCGAGCACATCTCGGTCAACGAGGCCGCCTGGCGCGAGTTCCTGCGCCGGCCGGGGGCGACCGATGATGAGATTCTGACGAGACTGGCCGCCCAGTTCGAAGGCGTTGACAACGCCGATCAGAATCAAGAAGAGCGGTCTCGAGCCTTCAGGCGGTCTGTCGCTCCGACCACGAAACCAGCCGACCATGGCGTCTTGGCTGGCGCGGCGCTGCTCGCCGCCTGGGAAGAAGCTGCGCGCGCCATCGAGGTCTACCCGTGGGACGTGAGCTGGCGGCTGCGGCACTATAATTCCGTCCGCTACGACCAACAGTTCGGTCAGGGCTATTGGTCGCGCGGCTTCACCGCCAGCCTCCCTACGCCGTGGACGACGCCCAGTTGGGAGAGCAGTCGCGGCGCGGCCTACATCGTCTATCTGTCCACGGCGGTCGTTACCCCGCGGCTGATCGAGGAGACGGGGCAGCGGTTGGAACGGTGCGTGGCGCACCTGGAGCGCGCGCTGGCGCATCTATCCGAGGTCAGGATCGGGGCCGAACGCCAGGCAGACCTGGCGCGCCAGACCGACTCGCTGCGCATCTTCCGCCACCTGACCCTGGCGCGCCTGAATCATCTGCGCGCCAGCCAGCTTGCGGCGAGCCTGCGCGTCACCCCCGCGCCCGACCGCTTCGCCGAGCTGGCAACCATCTTGCGCGCCGATCTGGCGAACGCCCGCGCGCTGCTGGATCTGGTCACGGCCGGCGGCTATCAGGGGTTCGACGTGCCCGCGTTCGAGCAGACCGTGACGCACATGACCGCCGAACTGGAGCGGTATGACCAGGAACCGGCCGCGTGGGCGCAGAGCCATCTGACGTAGCCTCAGTAGATCACAAATCTCACGCAAAGGCGCAAAGCCGCCAAGATCAAACAAGGGTTCTTTGCGCTCTTGGCGTCTTTGCGTGAGCCAGAATCGTGATCCACTGAGCCTGAAACAGACCACGGAGACGACGAACCATGAAAACCGTAACATTGGGACATTCGGGGATCGAGGTCAGCGCGCTGTGCCTCGGCATCCTCCCGTTCGGCACCAAGGTGGACGAACCGACCTCGTTCGCCATCCTGGATGCCTACTTCGAAGCGGGCGGCCGGTTCATTGACACCGCCAACAACTACTCGATGTGGCACGCGGGCGGCATCGGCACCGAGAGCGAGACGGTGCTCGGCAAGTGGCTGCGGGCACGGGGCAACCGCCGCCAGCTCGTCATCGCGACCAAAGTCGGGTTCAACCGGGCGGACATCGGCCCCAGCCTGTCGGCCGCGACCATCGCCGCCGAGCTGGATGGCAGCCTGCGCCGCCTCGGTGTGGACTGCGCCGATCTCTACTATGCCCACGCCGACATCCGGAAGGATCCCCAGGAGGAGACGCTGGCGGCGTTCGACAAGGCGGTGACGGCGGGCAAAGTGCGGGCGTTGGGCTGCTCGAACTACCTGCCCTGGCGCATCGAGCAGGCCCGCCAGATCAGCCGCGGCCACGGCTGGGCGGAATACTGCTGCGTCCAACAACGTTTCACCTACCTCCGCCCCCAACCTGGCGCGTCGTTTGGCCCACAGCGCAGCGGCAACGATGACTTGCTGGACTACTGCCGCGCCAACCCCGACTTTCGCATGTTGGCCTATAGCCCGCTCCTGGCCGGCGCGTACACGCGGCCGGACAAACCGATGCCCAAGCAGTACGCGGGCGCAGATGCAGATCAACGGTTGGCCGCGCTGGCCGCGGTCGCGGCCGAGATCGGCGCGACGCCCAACCAGGTCGTCTACGCCTGGCTGCTGGGCGGCCAGCCGGCGATCATCCCATTGACCGCGCCGACCTCACTGGCGCAACTCGCAGAAAACTTGAAGAGCCTGACGGTGTCGCTGACTCCCGAACAGATGGAGCGTCTGACGACCGCGGGAAATCCCTGAGCATAAAGGAACACCCCATGCCAACCCATCTCGAACGCTTTCTGGCCGTTATGGAATACCAACCCGTGGATCGCGTCCCCAATTGGGAACTCGGCGTCTGGCCGCAGACGCGCGACCGCTGGGAAGATGAAGGGCTTGACCCGACCCGCTATCACTGGGACTGGTTCTCCGGCGACGCGGCCCAGGGGATGGATCCGCGCGAATTCATCCGCTTCCGCGGCGACCCGATCCCACCCTACGAGACGGAGACCCTCGAAGAGGATGAGCGCACCGTCACCTTCCGAGACAACTGGGGGCGCATCCGCAAGGGGCTGAAGGAAGGCACCACGCGTGGGGGCCGGATGTCCATGGATACCTACATCGGCTTCCCCGTAACAGATATGGCAAGCTGGCAGGCCTACAAACATCGCCAGACCATCTGCCCCGAACGCTATGAGGCGAACTGGTGGGTCACCCGCGTGAATGGCTGGCGCAGTCGGGACTTCCCGCTGATCTTCGGGCCGAACTGCACCACCCTCGGCTTCTACTGGTTTGCGCGCGACCTGATGGGCACCGAACCGCTCTCCTACGCGCTCTTCGACCAGCCGGAACTCGTCCACGATATCATGGAGCACCACGCCGACTTCCTGATCGAGGCGGCGACCAAAGTGCTGGCGCACACCACGGTCGAGTATGTCTGCTTCAACGAGGATCTCTCGATGAAGAATGGCCCGCTGATCGGCCCGAAAGCGTACAAGACCTTCATCTATCCGCGGCTCAAGCGCGTGATCGAGTTCTACAAGTCGCACGGCTGCCGCTACATCGCCATTGACACCGACGGCAACCCGGAAGCGGTCGTGCCGCTCTTCATGGATGCGGGCGTGGACATCCTCTGGCCGCTGGAGCGCGCCTCTGACCAGGACCCCGTCCGGCTGCGCCAGAAGTTCGGGAAGAGCCTGCGGCTGTGGGGCGGGGTGGACAAGCGCATCCTGGCCGAGGGGCCGGAAGCGATCGACGCGCACCTGCGCACGATGATCCCACTGATCGAGGAAGGCGGCTTCATCCCGGCGGTGGATCACACCGTCCCGCCCGATGTCAGTTGGGCGAACTTCCAGTATTACATGGCGAGCAAGGAGAAGCTGTTGCGCGGGGCGTTGTAGGACACGCGGAGGTTAGTTAAGGCGGCGTGAGCGACGGGAAACGAAACTCACGCCGCTGTCGCGCCTGATCTCAGATATGACCATGCGGCATCCTCCTCTGGGCGCAGCCAATCTTCAGCCAGCGCAGCCTCGCTGAGCAAAGCGGTCTCGGCAACGGGCAGCGAAGGCTCATCAACAATCATAACTCGCATTCTAACACACGCCCGCCGCAAAGAACACTTTGGGACGCCGCGCACCGGTTGTGATATAATCAGACCGACATGAACAGCCCAAGCTCCACCCCCCGGCCCGCCCTGGCCCCGCTCCTGGGACAGATGCGGGCCATCCCGGCTTTTTTCGCGCGGCCGGCGGCCATCCTGCGCGCCTACCGGCCGGCCACCGACCTCCGCCCCGACCTGTTGGCCGGGCTGACGGTCGCGCTCGTCATCGTCCCGCAGGCCATCGCCTATGCGCTGATCGCCGAGTTGCCGCCGCAGACCGGCCTCTACGCGGCCATCGCCGGGGCCATCGTCGGCGCGCTGTGGGGATCATCCAACCACCTGCAAACCGGCCCAACCAACGCGGCCTCACTCCTCGTGCTCTCGGTCCTGCTGCCATTGGCCGCGCCCGGCACGCCCGAATACCTGGCCGCCGCGGCGCTGCTCACCCTGATGGTCGGCGTCTTCCGGGCCGGCATGGGGCTGGCGCGGCTGGGGATGCTGGTCAACTTCGTTTCCGATTCGGTGATCGTCGGCTTCACCGCGGGCGCGGGCGCGCTCATCGGCGTCAACCAATTGCGCCATCTGCTGCGCCTGCCCTTCCCATCCGATCCCGATCTCGTGGATACGATCGCCGATACGCTGCGCACCCTCGGCCAGACCCATTGGCCGAGCCTGCTTCTGGGGCTGATCACGCTGGGCATCGTTTGGGGCTTCCAATGGATCAATCGCACCCGGCGGTCGGGCCAGCTGCCCCTGCCAGGCCCGTTGATCGCCCTCGTGGCGGCATCGGGCCTGGGCGTCCTCATGGAGCTGAGCGGATGGAGCGTCAAAGTGATCGGGGCCATTCCCCGCACGCTGCCGCCCCTCGCGCACATTCCCTTGACCGATCTGCGGTTGATCGGCGATCTCTCCACGGGCGCGCTCGCCATCTCGGCCATCGGGCTGGTGGAGGCGATGTCCATCGCTCGCAGCCTCGCTGGCCAGACCCGCCAGCGGCTCGACAGCAACCAGGAGTTTGTCGGGCAAGGCCTGGCGAACATCGCCAGCGCGCTCTTCTCCGGGTATACCTGCTCTGGTTCGTTCACGCGTTCGGCGGTGAATTTCAAGGCCGGCGGCCGCACTCCACTGGCCAGCGCGTTCTCCGGCGGCTTCACCCTCCTGGCGATGCTCGTCTTCGCGCCCCTGGCCGCCTACATCCCGATGAGCGCGCTCGCGGGAGTGCTGATCATCACCGCGATCGGGCTGATTGACCGCCGCGAGATGGCGCGCATCTGGGCGAGCGCCGGCAGCGACCGCATCATCATGGTCGTGACCCTGCTGGCGACCCTCTTCCTGCCACTCCAATTCGCCGTGTTGACCGGGATCATGATGTCGCTCGCCTATTACGTGCTGAAAACCAGCACCCCCCGCGTTCGCACGGTGCTCCCAGATGAGCGCTTCGAACACCTGACTCACCAACCGGACAAACCCGCCTGCCCGCAGCTCGGCATCATCGAGATCCTGGGCGACCTCTACTTCGGCGCGGTGCATCACGTCGAAGAGTACATCGAGCGCAATCTGACCGAGAATCCCAGCCAGCGGTTCCTGCTGCTCCGCATGCAAAGTGTCGAGCAGATAGACATCAGCGGCATCCACGCGTTGGAAAACGTACTGCGGATGTACCGCGAGCGCGGCGGGGATCTCTTCCTGACGCGCGTGCGTGCACCGGTCGCGGTCGTGATGCGGGCCAGCGGGTTCGAGCACCGGCTGGGCGCCGACCACTTCCTGCCGCAAGATGGCGCGGTCAGCCACCTGTTCTACCGCGAGCTTGACCCGGCCTTGTGCATCTATGAATGCCCGGTGCGCGCTTTCCGCGAGTGCCAGAACCTGCCGAAAAGCCCGCTGGCTGGCGAGCAGGATGCGGCGGCCCTGCGCCTCCCCCCTGTCTCAAAGGAAGTCGAAGCAGCCCTGGTCTTTCTCGGACCGGAAGCTGTCTGGGACGCGCTGCACACGCCGGTACCGCCGCTTGTGGTGGATGTGCGCGAGGCCCGCGAGTTCCGGCGCGGACACGTGCCGGGCGCGCGTCCACGGCCGCTGTCGGAGTTGCTCATCGAGCTGAATCACAACGACCTGGCCGGCCTGCCTTCGGCTGATCCAGAACGGCTGATCGTGTTCGTCTGCCGGGGCGGCCGGCGCAGCAGCCGGGTGGCCGCGCTCCTCCTGGCCCGCGGCGCCCACCACATCGCCGTCCTCCGCGGGGGGATGCTGGCGTGGGAAGCCGCGAAGTTGTTGGAAGCGGTGGACGAGATCGCGTGAAGGGCCGATAGCTCACCACGCGGTTAGCCCCCTGGTGCAGCGCAGCGCGCTGGTGCAGCGTAGCGCGCTGGAAAAGCAACCTGAACTCGAGGCTTTAGCCGGTTTGGCGCTCAACAACAGAAACCGGCTAAAGCCTCCAAACCGGGACGCTCTCTGACTGGAGGTTTTATGACGACGCCAACCCTGCCCCGCCACATGGGTTTCGAGCTTGTGCGCGTGACCGAGCAGGCAGCGCTGACCGCGGGCCGCTGGATGGGGCTTAACCAGCCGGAAGCCGCAGATCGGGCGGCCAGCCTGGTCATGCAGCAATGGTTCAACACCCTCGAAATTGACGGCCGGCTGGTGATCGGCGAAGACACCAAACCCGGCGCCGATGCCCCGTTGCACAGCGGGCAGGCGCTCGGTTCGGGTCGCGGGCCGGCGGTGGATGTCGTGGCGGACGCGATTGACGGCTGCCGCCTGTTAGCGCAAGGACATGGCGCGGCGGTCGCGGTGGCCGCGGCCGCGCCGCGGGGCGCGCTGTGGGCGCCCGTACCCGCGATTTACATGGACAAGATCATCGTGGGCAAAGAGGTCGGCGCGGCCCTCGTGCCCGAATGCCTGGATGCGCCAGCCGCCTGGACGCTGGCTCTGGTGGCGCGGGCGAAGGGCAAACGCGTCAGCGACCTGGTCGTGTTCGTGTTGGCCCGGCCCCGGCACGCGGCATTGATCGCCGAAATTCGCGCCGCGGGCGCACGCGTCATGCTCAGCCCCGACGGCGACGTGCTCGGCGCGCTGCTGGCGATCACGCCCAACAGCGGCGTGGATCTGCTGATGGGGATCGGCGGCGTGCCCGAAGGGGTGATGGCCGCGTGCGCCGTGCGCGCGGCCGGCGGCGCGATGCTCGGCCGCCTGGCCCCGCAATCGGCCGCCGAGCGCGCCGCGCTCCAGGCCGTCGGGCTGGATGCCAAACAGATCGTCGGCGACGCGCGCCTGGTCAGCAGCAACCAGGTCTTCTTTGCCGCCACCGGCATCACCGACGGCCCCCTGCTGCGCGGCGTCCACTACCTGGGCGACCGCGCCACCTCCGAATCGCTCACCCTGCGCGGGGAAACGCACGGCCGGCGGCGGATCATGACGGAGCATCTGCTGGAAGAGTAGGACGCACACTTCTCCGGTTGGGACGCGGAGTTTCTCAGTCCGGGCAGAGCACGCCCCAACTTGTGGGGACTCCGCCCTGATCGCGGAACCCTGCGCCCTGACTGTTGCAAT
>CAZYHE010000247.1:0-6858 GCA_964647225.1 uncultured Anaerolineales bacterium | reverse complement strand
AGGGGGCAGGGGACAGGAGTCAGGCGCTGGCACAGCGGAAGGCAACCGTCACTGACCGGAGTGCGACGCAGCTCAAGAGGGTGTCGAATGACAAATTGGCCGCAAGAAGTGAAGATCGTTTCTATCCCCAGCCGCGCGGACGGGAGCGCGCAGCCCGCGGCATTCTATGATTCGGGCACGCCGGGGCCGAAGCCGCTGCTCGTGGCGCTGCACACCTGGTCCTACGATTACGATCAGGAGATGAACATCCCCTACGCCGAATGGTGCATCGCGCACGATTGGCTCTTGATCGCGCCGAGCTTTCGGGGGCCGAACAATTGTCCCGAAGCGGCCGGCTCGGAGCTGGCGGTGCAGGATGTGCTGGATGCCGTGGACTATGCGTGCCAACGGGCGCTGAGCCTGTCGAAGCGTGGCCCTTCGATCGCGAAGCACTCAGGGCGCGTGGATATGCGGCGCATCTACCTGGCCGGCGTGTCGGGCGGGGGACACATGGCGCTGTTGATGGCGGGCCGCGCGCCCGATCGGTGGGCGGCAGTCTCGGCCTGGGTGCCGATCAGCGACCTGGCGGCCTGGCACGCTGAATGCCGCGCCGCGGGCCGGCCCTACGCCGCCGACCTGGAGCGTCTGTGCGGCGGCGCGCCCGGCGACAGCCTGGCCGTGGCTGCGGAGTATCGCGCTCGTTCGCCGCTCACCTATCTGCGTCCCGACATCACCACGCCGCTCGACATCAACGCGGGCATCCTCGACGGCCACACCGGCAGCGTGCCGATCAGCCATACGCTGCGGGCCTTCAACGCCGTGGCCGCGGCCGAAGATCGGATCGGCGATGACGAGATCGCTCATTTCGTCGAACAAGCCGCCGTGCCGCCAGGTCTATGTGGTAATTTTCACGACCCGCTTTACGGCGACAAGCGCGTCCTCTTTCGCCGGCAAAGCAACAACGCCCGCGTCACGATCTTCGACGGCGGGCATGAGATCATCTATGCAGCGGCGTTGAGTTGGCTCGCAAACAGGAAAAAGGCTTGATCTGTGTCCATCCGTGTCATCCGTGAGCTACGGTAACGAGGAGGCATAATGTGAAGTATGAAGACCTGACCAAGAAGATCATCGCCTGCTTCTACACCGTCTATAACGCGCTCGGCTACGGCTTTTTGGAGAGCGTTTATCTGAACGCCCTTGCCATCGAGCTTCGTAAGCAGGGCTTTCGAGTGGTCTGCCAGCAGCCGTTCACGGTGTACTACGATGGTCAAGTCGTGGGTGAGTTCGTCGCCGACATGGTCGTGGACGAACTGGTTGTGCTGGAGCTTAAGGCGGTACAAACGTTGATGCCCGCACATGAAAACCAGTTGCTCAATTACTTGAACGCAAGCCGATACGAGGTCGGGCTGCTGTTCAACTTCGGCCCGACGCCGCAGCTTAAGCGAAAAGTCTATGATAACGAGCGCAAGGTGTACCAGGTGCCGACGAGGATTGCTCACGGATGACACGGATGAACACGGATCTCTTTTTGGTATATTTTCTGATTTGGAGGCGTTGATGCGTTATCTGATTACTACGCTTGGGCGGAAACGCGGTGACGAATTGGGGATGATCTTGCCCCACGAGCATATCTTCGTGGACCTGCGCACGCCGGACAAGCCCGGCTACGCCCAGGGCGATGCGGCGGATGTGATTGCCTTGATGGGGCCGGAGGTCGCGAAGATTCAGGCGCTCGGCGTCACGGCCCTGGTCGAGTGCAGCGCGGTCGGGGTGGGGCGGCGGGCGGACATCCTGAAGGCGTTTTCCGAGGCCACCGGCTTTCCGATCGTCGCGCCGACCGGCATCTATCGCGAACCGTGGGTGCCCGCGTGGGCGCATGTGGCGAGCGAAGACGTGCTGGCGCGCTGGATGCAGGATGAGCTGGCGGGGGAGGTCGCCGGGACGGGCGTGCAGGCCGGCTGGATCAAGCTGAGCGCGGGGGATGACGGCATCACCCCCTGCGAGGCGAAGATCCTGCGCGCGGCGGCGCGCGCGTCGTTGGCGACCGGCGCGGTTATGGGCAGTCATACGATCCGCGGCCGCGTCGTCACCGATCAACTCGACATAATCGAGAGAGTAGGGCAAACGCCGCGCCGTTTCATCTGGATCCACGCGCAGAACGAGGAGGACTTCGCCATCAACCTGGCGCTGGCCCGTCGCGGCGCGTGGATCGAGTACGACGGCATCGGCGGCGGGAAGAGCGACGAGTTCTACGTCGAGCGCGTGCTGCGGATGCTCGACGCCGGGTTCGGCGACCAGGTGCTGCTGAGCATGGATCGCGGCTGGTACGATCCGGCCCAGCCGGGCGGGGGCGTCCCGCGGCCCTTCACCTACCTGAGCGAGGTCTTCCTCCCGAAGCTGGCTGCGGCTGGCGTGGATGACGCAACCATCCGCAAGCTGACGTGCGCCAATCCGTTCTGGGCGTTTGCGCGGTGATAATTCGCGAAGGAACGAGTTCCGTAGGCCAGATCGGCGGGACGCGCTGGTGAGCGTCCCGACCTATCTTGAGGGGACATACCTGGGTCAACTGCTGGCGCCGCTGTAGCGGCGCACGCCGGCCCGCCACACCTGGTAGGCGATCAGGAACGCGGCGATGCCCACCCCCAGGAAGATGAGGCCCTGCGCCAGGGTCAGGTCGCCGCGCAAGGCTTGGAGCGGCACGGTGGTCGCCAGGGCGATCGGCACCAGGAAGGTGACGATCACCCGCAGCCACGGCGGGTAGATCGTCGCGGGGTAGCGGCCGGCGTCGAGCAGCGCCTGCAGGATCGTGACGTTGTTGTCGAACTTGGTGAACCAGAAGGTGGCCGCAATCAGCACGACCCACAGGCTGTAGATCACCAGCACCCCGGAGACCAGCAGCACGCTGAAGCCAGCCAGCCCGGCCAGGTTCGGGCCGAGGCCGCTCATCGTGATGCCGACCGCGATCAGGACGACGCCCAGGATGAGATCCCACGCGCGCCAGAGCACCATGCGCGAGAAGCTCACCAGGAAGAGGCTGTTGGCCGGTTGGAGCAGCGTGTAGTCCAGCGAGCCATCGCGCACGCTGGCGTTGAACTTCTCGGTGGCCGGCCAGATCACCGCGGACATCAGCGTGTTGACCAGGCGGAAGACGCCCAGCAGCGCGATCAGCTCGCCCACGCCCCAACCGCCCAACGACGTGGTGTTGCCGAAGATGATGCTCAGGCTGAGCAGCTCCCAGCCCAGCCACATCACGTTGATCAGGATGTTGACGATGGTATCGGCCCGATAGGCCAGCGCCATTTGCAGGTTCACCTTCAGAAACGTGACGAACAGCTTGACCGTGTGCCGCATGGCTATGCTCCTACCGCGGAAAAGCGTTTGACGCCGTTGCGCCACACCAGGCTGAAGAGCGCGTAGGTGATCGCCAGCCACAGCAGCCCCAGCGCATAGTTCTGCGCGACCGCCTCCGGGGAGAGCCGGCCCAGGACGAGTTGGACGGGGAAGTAGCGGGTCAACTGGAACGGCAGGAGTTGCGCCGCTTGCTGGATGGCGGGCGGCATCAACTCCAGCGGCACGAATTGCCCGGAGAAGAGGATGCCGAGGGCGTAGAAAAACTCGGACAGCGAATAGACCCGCGTCGTCCAGAAGGCCAGGCACGTGATCGTCGCGTTGAGCAGAAAGTTGATCGCGAAGCCCAGGACACAGGCCGGGAGCGCCAACAGTACATTGCCCCACGTCACAGCCGCGAAATCGGGTCGGAAGAGCAACACCAGCACGACCCACACCGGCAGGAAGGCGATCAAGATCAGCGCCTTGAACGCGATGTTGTTGACCAACACGTTGGTCAGGATGGGGTGGATCGGTTTCAGCAGTTCCCCCGACAGCGTGCCGTCCTGGATTTTATAGGCCAGGATGTGGAGCGTGATGTCGCTGGTCAGTTGATCCACGACGAGCAGGACCAGGTAGTAGGTGATGAAGTCGTTGGCCGTGAACCCCTTCACGCTGCCCTGGCTGTTCGCCACCGTGGTCCACACCACCAGGTAGATGATCGGTGACACAAGCCAATAGAGCAGGTACATCAACAGATTGGCGCGATATTGCCACTGCTCGGCCCAGTTGACCTGCCAAAGCAGGCGATAGATACGCAGCACGTGTCCCTCCACCTACTCGTTGAACGCCCGTTCGATCACATCTTCGATGGGCGGGTCTTCGATGGTCAGGTCATGCACCGGCAGGTCTTGCAGGATGCGCGCGGTGATCTCGTTGACCTCGTCGGCGCGCACCTGGATGTATTGCTTGCCGTCGGCGTTCTCGGTCGTCATCAGAGCGCCGTAGCAGCCCAGGTCGCACTCGCGCGCCTCACCGAGCGCCACACCGATCAGCTTGTAGGGCGCGATGCGCCGCGCGAGGTCGTTCAGGCCGCCGTCGTATTTGAGCTGGCCGTGGTGGATGATGATGATCCGCTGGCACAGGGAGGTCACATCGGCCATGTAGTGGCTGGTGAGCAGGATGGTGGCGCCGGTGCGGCGGTTGTACTCCTGGAGGAAGGATCGAATGCGGGCCTGCGCGGTGATGTCCAGCCCGATGGTCGGTTCATCCAGGAAGAGCACCTGCGGCCGGTGGAGCAGCCCCGCGGCCAGCTCGCACTTCATCCGCTCGCCCAACGACAGGTTGCGCACCGGCTTGCGCATGATCGGCCCCAACTCCAGCAGTTCATTCAACTCGCCCAGCGTGGCCTTGAACTCCGCGTCGCCGATCCGATAGATTGCCTGGTTCAGCAGGAAGGAATCGGCCGCGGGGATGTCCCACGAGAGGCGGCTGCGCTGCCCCATCACCAGCGTGATCGCGGTGAGGAACCCCGAATTGCGCTCCCAGGGTGTGAAGTCGAGCACCTGCGCCGCGCCTCCGGTGGGGTGGAGGAGGCCGGCGAGCATCTTCAGGGTCGTCGTCTTGCCCGCGCCGTTTGGCCCCAGGAACCCGACGACCTCGCCGCGGCCCACGCTGAAGCTCACCTGCTGCACCGCCAGCACATCGCGGAAGCGGCGGTGGAAGAAACTGCGCACCGCCGCGTTGAACCCGCCCTCGCGCTCCGGCACTTGATAGGTCTTGCTCAGCCCCGCGACCGAGATGGCCTCCCCGTTGGGCCGCGGTGGGCTGCCTGTCCCGTTTTTTGGCATGTGAATCTCCTCTATTTTCTACCGTAAATCTGGACTCGTATTGATGCGCAGCCGCTTTAGCTCCGAATCTTGGCGGGGGATGATCTAACTGTAGATGAGTGAAGCGCGCCAGCAGGTTGAGCAATCTGTCCCGCTGCAAGATCCCTTCTCACAGCTAGGCAGCGCGATAGGCGCAGCCGGCCGCCAAGTCGGGCGGGTTGCCGGTGCGGCCGTCGCAACCTCGGTCGAATGGCAGGAAGTAAGTGGTCGGCCCGGCCAGCCGCGTGGTCATGAAGACCGCCTCGGTGTCTACGGCAAAATGGGCCAGCGTGCGCCGCTTGAACTCGAAGATCGGCTCGTGCGGGTCGCGATCTTGAGGATTTGTTCGCCAGTTTTGTCGCCGTGCAGCGCCTCCAGCTTATCCCACTCCTTCGGCTGGGTCTCTTGGATGAAGGACAGCACCGTCCACGGGAAGGTGGCCCACGCGCGGTCAAAACCGGCCCGATCCACGGCGACGTAGCCGTTGGCCAGGAGGTGGGCTTCGATGACCGTCTCGATGGCGGTTTCGGTAATTTGGGGCATGGTGTCAGAGCTTTCTCAGGTGCTCAAGAAACGCCTTGGCGCGGGAGCAGGAGTTTTCAACCTTGTGCGGATCCACCGCGGCCAGCATCTCAAAGGAAACGCGGCCCTTGGCGTAGGTTTTCGGGCTGCAATTCGCAGTAGTCTTTTTGAGGGCATCGTATATCGTCTGTTTGGGTACATCTTCCAGGGAAGGCCAATCGGGGAGGTGCTTCTCCGCGAACTTCGGTCCGAAGTACGAGCAAAGCATCTCCCGGTCGGCGAGGAACCAGGTCTCCATCACTTGAACCATGAGGAATGCCTGATCGTCGGTCGCGCCGTCAGGCTTATCCCAGTTATCGCGTGCTTTCAAGTGTTGCCAGGTCGTGTGACCCGCTGAAACGGCATCTTCAGCATCGACCAATAATAGCGGCAACTCGCCATGCCTGGCGCTCTTCACCGCGGTTGCGAATGCGTCATAGGCAGATTGGCGTCCGCCGCATGGCACGGTGCGAGGGCGCCTGACAACTCCCGCAGTCTTGAAAAAGACGCTGAAGGCCTCTCGGCATCGCGTGCGTTCTAGGTCGTTCTTCTGTGCTGCGCCTTCTACATAGAGTTTGACCGTCACCATCGATTGCCTCCCAACTCGCCCATGCTCCAGAGCTCACCCAGCGAGTACTTCTCCAACCAGAGCGTCAGGGCTTCAGGATCAAGCCGTTCAAAGCGAGACTCGCCGTTGATTTTCTCGCAAACGATCACACTCGACGGGTTGCTAGAGAGCGCGTCAACCAACATCCGGGAATGCGTTGTGACGACAAGTTGCGTACGCTCAGATGCCGCGACGAGCAGTTTGGCCACCTTCGGGATGATGTCTGGATGCAGGCCGAGCTCCGGCTCCTCAATCGCGATGAGCGGCGGCGGTTCGGGATGAAGAAGGATGGCAAGCAGGCAAAGGTAGCGCAACGTGCCGTCGGAGAGGCGCGTGGCAGGAACCTCGCGTCCGCCCTGTTCTTCCAAGAACAGCAGAACATTCCCGCCATCGATCTGGAAGTTCACATCCTCGACACCTTCATACAGCTCGTGGAGTGATTCGAGCAACTCCGACTTGACGCGGGATCGCATCTTCGATAGCACCAGGGCCAGGTTTTCGCCCCCGTCGACCAAA
>CAZYHE010000246.1:123-6873 GCA_964647225.1 uncultured Anaerolineales bacterium | reverse complement strand
GTGATGCCCTGTGTGAAGACCAGGTTGGCCGGCTCCTGATAGATGAGGATATCCAGCACCGGCGCCACGATCACCCAGGCGATGACGTTGCCGACGATCTGGATGATATTGAAGGTGATGATGTCTTTGGTCTTGAACTCGCCCTCTTCCACCTTCGTGCGCTTGAACGCGAAGCCGAAGACCAGGCCCGCGATGCCGCTGGCGATCACCCAGCTCCACCAGGGCGAGCCGAACTGCACCGCGTCGCTCAGCGCGTGGCCGATGAATTGGATCAGCGCGCCGGCGATCGGCCCGAAGAGGACGGCAAAGAACGCGCCCAGGCCGTAGGCGGTCTGGAAGCTGGTCGAAGGGATGGGCGACGGGATCTTCACGTACATGAACAGCAGCGTGAAGATGGCCGCGCCGATACCGATGGCAACGATCGTCCGCGTGTTGAACTTGAAATAGTCCTTCATGATAGGCTCCTTTCCAAGATGTATGAAGTGTGGCCGCCTTTGCCCCGGCATTGTACCCGTCCTTACATTTCAGGTCAAATCAATCCTCAACACGCCACAGGTGCAAGTTTGCCATTTTGCGCGAACAGGAGTTAAATGGAGGGCCATGAACAACCCCTCCCGCTTCGTGGCCCTCTCTCATCGCGACTACCGGCTGATGTGGGCCGGCCAGTTCGTGTCCCTCATCGGCGCGCAGATGCAATTCGTGGCGATCAACTGGCACATCTACCGGCTCTTGCAGGGGACCAGCTTCTCGCTCGACCTGTTCGGCCAGCAGATCACGCTGGGCAGCGAGGCGTTGGGGCTAGGCGGCGTGGGCCTGGCGCGCGTCGTGCCGATCATGCTCTTCGCGCTCATCGGCGGCGCGCTGGCCGATGTGCTGAACCGGCGCAAACTGCTCATCGTGACCAGCAGCACGGCCGCGCTCTTCGCAGCGCTGCTGGCGCTGCTCAGCTTCACCAGGGGGGAGAGCATCTGGGCGATCTATCTGCTGACCGCGGCCGGCGCGGCGACCAGCGCGTTTTCGGGGCCGGCCTTCCAAGCCATCCTCCCCAACCTGGTGCCGCCCGAACATCTGACCAACGCCATCAGCCTGAACTCGCTCATGCGGCAGGTCGGCACGATCGTCGGCCCGGCGCTGGCCGGTCTGCTGATCGCCGCGGCCGACATCGGCTGGGTCTACACGGCCAACGCCCTCTCCTTTCTCGCCATCGTGGCCGCGCTGATGTCCATCCACTACCGCGGCGCGCCGGCCGCCGCGGCCAGCACCGGCTTCGGCTGGGCGGCCATCGTCGAGGGGTGGCGCTTCGTCCGCGGCGCGCGGATCATCTGGGGCAGCATGTTGCTGGACTTCTTCGCGACCTTCTTCAGCTCCGCGACGACGCTGCTGCCACTGGTCGCCGGCAATATCCTGGGGCTGGGCGCGGCGGGCTACGGCGTGCTCTCCACCGCCAACGCGGTCGGCTCGCTGCTGGCCGGGCTGGTCATCTCGCTGCGCCGCGACATCTATCGCCAGGGCGCGGTGCTGCTGGCCGCGGTCGCAGCTTACGGCCTGGCGACGGCGCTGTTCGGGCTGTCGGCCAATTTCATCTTGAGCTACATCCTCTTCGCCCTGATCGGCGCCAGCGACACCGTCTCCACCATCATCCGGCAAACCCTGCGCCAACTGATGACGCCCGACCGGTTGCGCGGCCGGATGACCGGCATCAACCAGATCTTCTTCATGGGCGGGCCGCAACTGGGCGAGCTGGAGGCCGGGGTGGTCGCGTCGGCCTTCGGCGCGCCCTTCGCCATCGTCACCGGCGGCATCGCCACCATCGTGCTGACCGCCATCATCGCCTGGCGCTATCCCAGCCTGCGCCGCTACACCCGCGACACGCTGGCCGAGGATCAGGCGCGGATGGCTAGGCCCTGAACGAAAAAAGACCCTGTTTGCCAGCAGTCGGCGTTTGGGGTATGATGCCGCGCGAGAGACGATCAGCGCGCCGGTCAGGAGGATACTGTGTCTGTGCAAATGGTGATCGAGGTTCAGAACCGCCAGGGGGCCGAGACAATCGTCCAGGCGCTCGATGGGTACAAGGCGCGCTTGCGCGTCAACATCGCGCGCACGAAGCGCCGCCTGGCCGGCTTCGAGACGCGCTACGGTGTTGACTCGGCGCGCTTTTTGCGTGAGATGACCGCCGAAGATCTGGCGGGCGGCGACATGGAATACGTCGAGTGGGCGGGTGAGGCGAAATTGCTGGATGGTCTGGTCAGCGAGCTGAAAGCGTTAGAGTATGCCCACTACCAGCTTTCTTGAATATGTCCACTCGGTTCGCGCGGCCCTCGATGAATTCACGGCCAGCGGGGATATCGTGCTGGTCAACTTGCAAATAGATCAACGCTCGGCCGTCCGCGGTCTTATCGAAGGTTCCCTGCAGTTTCGTGATGGCTCACAACTGATCTTTCGAGAGTTCCTCGATA
This sequence comes from uncultured Anaerolineales bacterium, assembly GCA_964647225.1. Lineage (GTDB taxonomy): Bacteria > Chloroflexota > Anaerolineae > CG2-30-64-16 > CG2-30-64-16 > CAZYHE01. Next base: position 4,417 of record CAZYHE010000246.1, on the reverse strand, counting down.
CCACACGACGCGAGCCTCGTCTGATGTACGCATACCATTATCAGGACCCGGCTCACGAACTCATTCTCCGCTATGATAACGCGCCACACCGTCCAGCGTTGGCCCAACCGGAGCACAAACATACATTCTCCGGCATCGCGCTGACCACTGCACCGCAACTGCCCCTTCTGCTGGACGAGATTCTGGATATCATCAGCCCGTAGCTTTGCAATCCCCGGTGCGCCCTGCGCCACCATCGTGCTGACCGTCTACATCGCCTGGCGCTATCCCGGCCTGCGCCGTTACACCCGCGACACGCTGGTTGAGGATCGAGCGCGGATGGCCGAGACAAACGCCCAAGACGGTGAGGTTTTAGCATGAGGCAATACGCAGGCTAACGAGCTTCATAGCTTGCTTCTTGGGTCAAGCGGGCGACAAGCCGCTGCTTGGCTTTGAATTTGTTGTGTTTGACATCGGGGTAGAGCAGGCTGACCCCCATGCAATACTTGCTGAAGCTGGTGTCGCGCACGCGATAGAGACGCATCACACGGGCGAACTCGGATGCGTGCCGCGTCCCCGTGTACTTCACCTCCGCCACCACGATCCCCGGCAGCCCCGCCTGTTGCCCATCGCGGGCGAACGCCAGATCCAGGTCAAGCGTGACGCGCTCAGGCCGCTGCTTGCTGACCAGGGTGATGCGCGTGGTGTGATTCCACAGGGATGCGGCCAGCGCGGCCGCCGGATAGGGACAGGCGTCGGCCAGGAACTCCACCGCCAGCGGAGTGCTCTCGGTAATCGGCGCGGCCGTGGGAATGCGGCTCTTGATCGTGTGCTGCGCGCCGGTGCGGTGCTTCACCTCCAGGAACGCCGCCTGCGAGTCCACATACTCACGCACCCGCACCTTGTAGCGATCCGACGCGCCCGCATGGTGGCGGCGGTAGAGCGCCAAGTCATCGGTGTCGAAGTAGAGCGTGCGATAGCGACTGAGCGGTTGCCCCGCCACGACCAGCACGCGGTACGCCTCGCGCAGCTCGGCCAGCACCGGCAGCAGCAGGGAGCGCGGCAACAGATACTTGATCTCCGACCGGTCGAGCAGCGCCGCGCCCGCCACCTGCGCCAGGCTAATCGGCTCGAACGTGGCAAGCAATTCAGCCAATGCCTGCCGCGGATCGCTCGCCCACTGGGGCTGGCTCCGCCGATCGGTCGCATTCATGGTCAATCGCATAATCCGGCTCCTCGAAACCGCCCCGCATCTCGCCGCGGTCACGTCGGCGAGATGCAGAACGGAGAGAAAGGGTTCGTGTGGGCCTCGCGACCCATCTGACGCGATTATCGAGCCTGGGGCTGAAACCAGGCTAAGGCGATCCTGTGAAGATGCTGAGAAACATTGAAAGGATACAAACAAACGCGCCCGGCGCTTCGGGGAAGCGCCGGGCGCGTCGAGCAAGATGCGCCTGACCGGGCGGCCGGCTACTGCACCAGCTTCGCCCGCAGGGTGATCACCGGTCCCGCCAACGCCTTCGAGACCGGGCACTTCACCTTGGCCTCCTCGGCCAACTGCTGGAAGGTCGCCTCGTCAATCCCCGGCACCTGCGCCTCGGTGTCCAGCTCGATCCGCGCAATCGTCGGGCCGGCTTCCAGATGCACCGTGGCGGTCGTGCGGATGGTGGGCACGAAGCCCTTGTTGCTCAGCAGCGCCGACAGGAACATCGAGAAACAGCCGGCCTGCGCCGCGCCGATCAGCTCCTCTGGATTCGTGCCGGGGCCAGACTCGAAGCGCGAGGCAAAGGTGAACGGCCCCTCATACGCGCCGCTGCCCAGTTTCATTGTGCCGGCGCCTTCCTTCAGTGTGCCCTTCCATTCAGCCGATGAAGATCGAACGGCCATTGGTTCCTTCCTTTCGTAACGTGATTGATTTATCGCAAGATTCGACACCAGCGTACCACGACAGAGGAACAACCGTCAGTGATTCGCCTGACATTTGCAGAATTCCCCCCGTGAGCAGCCGCTTTGCGCTTGCCGCGCTGACTGATGCGATGTATACTCCTTGTCGAATCGGTGCATTCTCTTGCGTGCGAGGAGCGATCGTGACCGAACAGATGATGGCCGGGGTCTACACGATCCTGGTGACGCCCTACGACGAACAGAACCGGATAGATGTCGAGAGCCTGCAGCAACTCGTTGATTTCAACGTGGCTGCGGGGGTCCACGGCCTGGGCGTGGCGCTGGGCAGCGAGATCGTCGCCCTGTCCGAAGCCGAGCGACAACTGGTCACACGAACAGTGGTCGCCCAAGCCCGCGGTCGAGTCCCGGTGGTCATCAACACCGGCGGGCCGGTGGCCGAGCTGGCCGTGCTCTACAGCCAGACGGCGGCCGACGACGGCGCAGACGCGCTGATGGTGCGGCCGCCCACCTTCCTCCCCGCCGGGCCGGATCAAGTCATCGCGTACTTCAAGGCCATCTCCGACGCCGTGCGCCTCCCGATCTTCATCCAGGAGACATCTGAGACGCCGGTCTCCGGCGGGCTGGCGCGGCGGATCGCCGAAAGCTGCCCGAACGTGCGCTACATCAAGGTCGAGAGCCTGCCGCCGCCCTACCAGGTGGGCCAGGCCGTGGCCGCGTGCGGCGACCTGCTCGGCGTGTTCGGCGGCGCGGGCGGCAGCTTCTTCGTCGAGGAGCTGCGCCGCGGCGCGATCGGGACGATGCCAAGTTGCAGCCAGCCGGAGGCGTTCGTGGCGGTCTGGGACGCCTATCAGGCTGGCGATGAGCGCGCCGCGCAGGAGGCGATGTATCGCTGGATCCTGCCGGTGAACCGGCTCGCCACCCAGGCGCCGGCCGCCTTCTACCACGTACACAAGGAGATCCTGCGGCGGCGGGGCATCATCCGCACGGCCAATGTGCGCGGGCCGGTCGCGCCGCTCGATGCGATGACGCAGCGGGAGCTGGCGCAGGTTTTTGAGGAGTTGTACGCATGAAAATCACCGATCTACAAGTCATATCCTTCCGGGTGCCGCGGCGGCCCTACCGCAGCGGCCAATTCCTCCCCGAAACGACCGTCGTCCAGACCCTCACCAAGATCGTGACCGATGCGGGCGCGGCGGGCTACTACCTGGGCGGGCACGGCCACGGCGACCAGGACGGCCTCCACCCCGACGAGAGCGCGGCGCTGACCGGCCGCTTCCGGGAGATGCTCGTCGGGCAGGACCCGCTCGACCGCGAGCGGTTCTGGCACTGGATGTGGGTCGCCAACCTGCCGGAGAACCTGATCAGCGTCGTGGATATGGCGTTGTGGGATTTGCAAGGCCGGCTGTTCGGCGTCCCGGTGCATAAGCTGCTGGGCGGGTGCCGCGACCGGGTCAAGGCCTACGCCAGCACCTTCCCGAACATGGGCGCGCCGGAGGTCTACGCGGCGCACGCGCGGGCGTGCCAGGCGCAGGGCTATCGCCACTACAAGATCCATCCCTACTATTTCTGGGATCCGCTGACCGGGCAGCCCGATCCTGGCCGGCCGTCGCACATCGAGCAGGACATCGAGGCGTGCCGGGCGGTACGCGCCGCCGTGGGGCCGGAGATGGCGCTCTCCTTCGACCCGTGGGGAACCTACCGGACGTATGAAGACGCGGTGCGGGTCGGCCGCGAGCTGGAAAAGCTGGGCTTCGTCTGGTACGAGCACCCGATGAACGAGTATCGCGTGGCCGCCTATGAGAAGTTGTGCCGCGAGCTGGCGATCCCGATCTTGTCCCCGGAGATCGCGGCCGGCAGCCTCTACACCCGCGCCGATTGGATCCGCCGCGAGGCCTCCGACATGAGCCGAATAGACGTGCTGCGCGGGGGCATCACCGGCGTCAAGAAGCTGGTCTCCGTCTGCGAGGCCTACGGCGTCAAGTGCGAGATCCACATGAGCGGCTTCGGCAACCTGCAGATCCTGGCTGCGACGAGCGAGGACACCTGCGAGTACTACGAGCGCGGGCTGCTGGCGCCGGGCGTGGACTACGAGACCCCGCCGCCCTATCTGGAGGAAATCTGCGATCCGCTCGACGCGGATGGGTACGTGGCTGTCCCACAGGCGCCGGGCATGGGGTACAAGCTACGGTGGGATTACATCGAAGACAATCGGGTGTGAGGGATGGAAGCGCCACATTCTGCAAGCGACATGATCTACCACGTTACCCAGGCCAGGCATTGGCGCGCGGCCAGCGCATCAGGGGTCTACGTCCCGCCGGGCTTCGCGGCAGATGGCTTCATTCACTGCTGCGCCGCCGGGCAGATCGCCGAGATCGTGGCGCGCTACTTCCATCCTCAACTCTTTCTCCGG
>CAZYHE010000246.1:0-113 GCA_964647225.1 uncultured Anaerolineales bacterium | reverse complement strand
CATTGATCCGCAGCGCGTGGCCGCCGAGGTGCGCTACGAGGATCTGACGGGGAGCGGGGTCGCGTATCCGCACATCTACGGCCCGCTCGACGTGACGGCTGTGGCGGCTGCGC
>CAZYHE010000245.1:0-6882 GCA_964647225.1 uncultured Anaerolineales bacterium | reverse complement strand
GGAGCTGCACCGCCTGACGCTCGGCAATATCTCGGACGCGGTCTTCTTGACCGATGATACAGGCGCCTTCACGTTCGTCTGCCCCAATGCGGACACCATCTTCGGCTACACCGCCCAGGAGGTGGCGGCCGCGGGCAATATCGCGCGGTTACTGGGCAATGGGTTGTTCGATCCCGCGGAACTCGACGCGGTGGGAGAGATCAGCAACATCGAGCGGGAAATCACCGATAAAGCTGGAAATGCGCATTGCGTTCTGGTGACGATCAAACGCGTTGCCATCAAGGGCGGTACGCGGCTCTTCACCTGCCGCGACATCACGGAGCGCAAGCGCGCCGCGATGGCGTTGCGCGATTCGGAAGCGCGCTACCGCGAGCTGTTGAAGCGGGCCCAGGCTGATCTGACCAAGACCGAAGCGCTGTATCGTGTCAACCGCTCCCTGATCGTGATCCAAGATTTACCGGGCTTGCTGCAAGCCATCGTGGATAGCATAGCCGAAGCACTACCCGCCAACCGAGTTGTCTTGATCACGCTTGATCTCGAACGGCACACCGTGATTGATTTTGTGCCGGGCGGGTCGGGTGCAACGCAGGTGGTCAATGTTCCCTTTGATGAATTGTGGAATGGACTCACCGGTTGGGCGTTGCGCAAGATGCAGCCGGTCCTATCGCCCAGCGCGCCTGATCCGCGGGAGGGGCCAGCCGCGCAACAGCGCCGTGCGGTAACGCATTGCGGGGCCATCATCACGGTGCCGTTGCGTTATCGAGAAAAGACACTGGGCACGATCACAGCCATCAATGACCCCGACGAACGGGTATTCACGCAGCAGGATGTCGAGTTGGTGATGGCCATGGCCAGCCAAGCCGCCATCGCCGTCGAACATGCGCGGCTCTATGAAGAACTTCGCCTGGCGCGGGCCGACCTCGAGCGGCGTGTGGCGGAGCGCACGGCCGAGCTCGCCACGACAAACGCCAACCTGCGGAGCGAGATCGTTGAGCGCAAACAGGCTGAGGACGCGCTGCGGCAGCGGCTCAAGGAGATCGCCGTCCTCCATGCCGTCGCCACCGCCGGCGCCGAAACGACCGCTGAAGATGAATTGCTCGCGCGCGCAACGCAGATCCTCAGCGAGGCGCTCCACACGGACGCGTTCAGACTGTGGCTGATGGACGAAACGACCCGTAAACCACGCGCCCATCCGCTGTTGACGGCGCACAGCGCCAGCGACGCGGCCGACCAAACAGCCGGGCAGAGACAAGGCGCGTTGATTGCGCAGGTCTTCGCGGACGGCCAGGTGCGCCGGCTTTCCGATCCGGCGCAAAAGAGCGCCTGCGCCGCGGCCCAGCCCGCGCCGAGATCGCTCCTGTATGTGCCGCTGAAGATCGCCGATCGGGTCATCGGCGTCTTTGATGCCGAAAGTACACGCCCAGCGGCCTTCCACGAAAGCGATGAACGCCTGCTGACGATCTGCGCCGGGCAACTGGCGACCGCGCTGGAGCGCATCAGGCTATTCCAGGCCGAAGCCCAACGCCGCCGCGAAGCCGAGACGCTGCGTCAGGTCGCGGCGGTCATCAGCGCGACCATTGACCGCTCCGAGGTGTTGGGGTTGATTCTGGATCAACTGAGCTGCGTGGTGTCCTGCGATGGCGCCTCGGTGATGCTCCTGTCCGGCGACAGTCTCGATATCGTTGCGCAGCGCGGGCTACGCTCTGAGAGGCCCTTGCCGGCCCGCATCCCGGTGGAGAGCCTGCCGCACGTGAAGCAGGTGCTCGAACAACGCCGGCCCGTGATCATCGCCGACACGACCTCGGACCCGCGTTGGCGGGCGTCTGCCGACAGCGGGTATATCCACTGCTGGCTGGGCGTGCCCCTGCTGATTGAGGACCGGGTCATCGGTCTGCTCAACCTGGATCGGGCACAGCCGGACTTCTACACACCGTGGGATGCCGAGTTGGCCCTGACCTTCGCCCACCACGCGGCCATCGCCATCGAGAATGCCGACCTGTTCGACCAGACCCGCCGCCGCACCCGCGAACTCGAAGCGCTGGTGATGATCTCTTCCGCCCTGCGTCAGGCTCAGACGCGCGAAGCGATGCTCCCGCTCTTGATCGAGAAGGCCATCGAAGTGGCAGATGGCGATGCCGGGGCGCTGTTGCTGACTGACGGAGATGCCCTCGTGTTGGCCGCCGGGCGCGGCTTGAGCGAAGCCGTCGTCGGGCGTCTGCATCCAACGGATAACTGCATCCACCGCACGGTCGCCCAAACGGGCGAACCGCAGTTCCTGACCAAACACCGAGCCAATCATCTGCTGTGTCGGTGTGAAGTCTGTCGCAGCCTGATGCAGGGCATGGCCTCAGCCGCTCTGATCCCGCTGAAGACCGCCGACGCGACCACCGGCGTGCTGCACATCGCCTATCGGTCGCCGTGCGATTTCCCGGAGGACGACCGGCGGCTGCTCACGACCGTCGCGGAGATCGCCGGCAATGCGCTGCAACGCGCCGTGGTCATGGAGACCCTGGAACAGCGCGTCGCGGATCGAACCCGCGAGTTAGCGGCCCTATACGATGTGACCTCGATCTCCAGCAAAGCCCTGGATCTGCACACGATCCTGGAACGTTCGCTGGCCGGCGTGCTGGAAGCGATGCAAAGCCCTTCTGGCGCCATCCATTTGCTCGACGAGACCGGCGACACGCTGACGCTGGCCGTGCAGCAAGGCATCCCGTTGCTTGCCGCTGCGCCGGCGCCCCTGCAGCATGTGACGGATTGGGTCATCCAGCACGGCGAACCGCTCGTGGTCCCGCACCTGGGCGGCGCCTCGGAGCTGTCTTGGGCTGACCCGGAGACGGCGCCTGGCGTCTATGCCGGGGTGCCAATGCGTGTGGGCGGCCGGACGCTGGGGACCTTGAGCGTCTTTCGAGACCCCGAACGGCAATTCAACGTGGAAGAGGTAGCGCTGCTGGCGACCATCGCCGACCAGGTGGCCGTCTCGGTAGAAAACGCGCGGCTGCACAAGCAGGCGGAGCAGGCCGCGGTGATGGAGGAACGCGCGCGGTTGGCGCGTGAACTCCATGACTCGGTGACGCAATCCCTCTACAGCGTAACCTTGCTCGCCGATGCGACACAAGACTATGCCGAATCGGGTGACTGGGCCCGGGCGAAACACTACATGCGCCGGATCAGCGAAAACACGCGCCAGGCGCTCAAAGAGATGCGGCTGCTCATCCATGAGCTGCGGCCGCCGTTGATCGAGCGCGATGGGCTGGTGGAGGCGTTGAGCCAACGCCTGAATGCAGTCGAAGGCCGGGCCGGCGTGGAAGTGCGCCTGCTGACTCAGGAGTGGCGCAACCTGCCGGTCGCCGTCGAAGAAGACCTGTATCTGATCGCGCAAGAGGCGCTGAACAACGCCCTGAAGCACGCCAACGCCACCGAAGTGACGGTGCAGCTTCGCGCGGGCGACGATGGCGCGCGCCTGGAGATCGTGGACAACGGTAAGGGCTTCAACCCTGACGCGGTCACGCGCAAGGGCGGGCTGGGCCTGCTGAGCATGAGACAGCGAACTGAGCGGCTGGGCGGCCAACTGACGATCCGATCCGGCCCGGACAAGGGTACACGCATCACCGTGCGCCTGGCAGCCCCATCGTGTACGTGAGACCCGGCGCGCCAGGCGCACCCACGAGGAGCAGACCATGACGACTCAACCAGCTATTCGCATCCTGATCGCTGACGATCATGCGGTGGTGCGGGAAGGGCTGCGCGCGCTGATCGAGGCCAAGCCGGGCATGGAACTGGTGGGCGAAGCAGAAGACGGCGCCGAGGCGGTCCTGCTGGCGCGTTCGCTGAAGCCGGATATCATCCTGCTCGACCTGATGATGCCCCGCATGGATGGCATCCAGGCGATCAGCGAGATCAAGCGTGAGAATCCGGCCGCCCGCATCCTGGTGCTCACCAGCTTTGCGGGCGATGACAAGGTATTTCCCGCCATCAAGGCCGGCGCGTTGGGCTATTTGCTCAAGGATTCCTCATCGCAGGCCCTCATCCAGGCGATTCGAGACATTCACCGCGGCGAGTCGTCGCTGCATCCGACCATCGCGCGCAAGCTCATGCGCGAGTTCAGCCAGCCGGCAAGCCCGGCGCCGGCTGGGCATTCGCTCACGGGCCGCGAAGTGCAGGTGTTGGTGCTGATTGCCGAGGGGTTGTCGAACCACGAAATCGCCAATCGGCTGGTCATCAGCGAGCGGACCGTATGCGTTCACGTCACCAGCATTCTGGAAAAGCTGCACCTGGTAAACCGAACCCAAGCCGCACTGTATGCGCTACGGGAAGGGTTGGCGAACTTGAAGCGCCCATCGCAGGAAGATGAACATCCGAAAGAACCTGGCTGACGTCCCCTTCGTGGACGCCACGACCTCGCCGCCAACCCGATAAGCGTTTTTGACTAGAGAGGACCGCTAAAAAAGCGGTCTTTTCTCTTATGCGGAACTGGTGTTTTCTGCGATGCGCCTTTGGCCGAATACGCGTATGCTTTCCAGCTGTAACACGCATTCTGATCCAGAATTCCGCACAAGGACATCGGCAGAGCATGGTCACGAACAAGGTTTCGGCGCTCATTGTGGGCAGACCGGGTCGGATGCGCACCAGCTTCCAAGCCTTGCTGCGGATGGTACCCCAGATCGAGATCATCGGGCAGGTGGATCACGCAACGGAAGCGCTGGCGTTGGTGGCGCGGCAGCGCCCGGCGCTGGTATTTTTGGACTCCAGCCAACCCATTGACGAGGTGTTGGCGGCCCTGCGGCAGGTCAAAAACGAATGGCCGCAGACGCAGTGCATTGTTTTCGTTGATACCATTCAGCAGCAAAGCATGACGAAGGCGGCCGGCGCCGCGACCGCGCTGTTGACAGGGTTCTCGGCTGAGACGCTTCTGACCAACATCGAAGAGGTGCTGTGGCGCGGCCACGATGCCCTCGAAGTCGCGCGAAATCATGTCGAGCCATCAGATCTCATGTCCAATGCGAATTAAGGAGGAGGCTATCGAACCGAACCCCAGCAGCAGTTTCTCACCATTAGCTCGTCGTATGTCTCTGGTACACCATTGCCTATTCACAAGGAAGGAACACACATCAATGAAGCGACTGACAGTCCTCACGCTGTTCGTGCTGGTTGCGCTGATCGTGGCCGCCTGCGGCCAGCCAGCCGCGCCCCCGGCGCCCGCCAAGGCGGCGCCGACACAGGCGCCCGCCGCGGCGCCGACCAAAGCCCCGGCTGTTGAACCGACCAAAGCCCCGGCGGCAGCGCCCACCAAGGCCGCTGAGCCGACCAAGGCCCCGGCGGCAGCGGCCCCGGCGGCGGGTGATCCGGCAGCGGCGGCGAAGGCCAACGGTCTGACCGAGTTGGCCGACGCCTATGCGGGCAAGTTCAAGGGCACGAAGGTCACGATGACCGGCCCCTTCACCGATGAAGATGCGGTGAAGTTCAATAACTCGATCAAGGCCTTCGAGACCGCCACCGGCATTGACATCCAATACGAAGGCTCGAAGACCTTCGAGGCCTCGATCACGGTGCGCGTCCAGGCCGGCGACGCCCCCGACATCGTGGACTTCCCGCAGCCCGGTCTGCTCGGCACCTTCGCCAAGCAGGGCAAGGTGCTGCCCGTCACCAAGCTCATCAGCCCCGACTGGCTCAAGAAGAACTACATGCAGTCCTGGCTGGACATGGCGACCATGTCTGGCGCCGATGGCAAGGCCGATCAGTACGGCGTCTGGCAGCGCTTCAACGGCAAGTCGCTGGTCTGGTATCCCAAGGCCGCCTTCGACAAGGCCGGCTACAAGATCCCGCAGACCTGGGATGAGTTGCTCAAGCTGACCGACCAGATCGCCAAGGACGGCGACGCGGCCTGGTGCGTCGGCATCGAATCCGGCGCCGCCACCGGCTGGGCCGCCACCGACTGGGCCGAAGACCTGATGCTGCGCACCACCTCCCTGGAAAACTACGACAAATGGGTCAAGGGCGAACTCAAGTTCGCCTCACCCGAAGTCAAGAAGGCCGTCGAGACCTTCGCCTCGATCTGGAACAACGACAAGTACGTCTACGGCGGCAAGGCCAAGATCGTCACCACCTTCTTCGGCGACGCCCCCGCACCCATGTTCCAGAAACCGCCCAAGTGCTGGCTGCACCGCCAGGGCAACTTCATCACCTCCTTCTTCCCCAAGGAGGCCAAGGCCGGCGTAGACTACGACTTCTTCTACCTGCCGCCCGTGGACAGCAAGCTCGGCAAGCCCTTCCTGGTGGCCGGTGACATCATGGCCGCCTTCAAGGATCGCCCCGAAGTCCGCGCCGCCATGCAGTTCTTCGCCACCGGCGACGGCGTCAAGGGCTGGCTCGCGGCCGGCGGCGCCCTCTCACCGCACAACGACTCGCAACTCGAATGGTACGGCAACGACATCGAACGCGGCATCGCCAAGATCGTCAAGGCCGCCACCGCCGTCCGCTTCGACGCTTCCGACCTCATGCCCGGCGAAGTCGGCTCCGGCTCCGAGTGGAAGGGTTTCACCGACTACTTCTCCGGCGCCAAGGACCTCGACACCGTCCTGAAGGAAATTGACGCCTCCTGGCCCAAGGATAAAGCGGCTGCACCGCCCGCGGCGGCAGCGGCCCCGGCGGCGGGTGATCCGGCAGCGGCGGCGAAGGCCAACGGTCTGACCGAGTTGGCCGACGCCTATGCGGGCAAGTTCAAGGGCACGAAGGTCACGATGACCGGCCCCTTCACCGATGAAGATGCGGTGAAGTTCAATAACTCGATCAAGGCCTTCGAGACCGCCACCGGCATTGACATCCAATACGAAGGCTCGAAGACCTTCGAGGCCTCGATCACGGTGCGCGTCCAGGCCGGCG
>CAZYHE010000244.1:4849-6931 GCA_964647225.1 uncultured Anaerolineales bacterium | reverse complement strand
TCGTGCGGGAGGGGGTGTATCGCGAGTTCCTCCATCGCGACGGCGCGCGGTATGATATGTACCTTTACGGTTTGCTGCGCCGCGAGTGGCGCGGGGGTGATCCCGTGTAATCGCCCCCATGATTTCGATGAGAGTCGAGAGACCTCCGAAGTTTGCGCGACTTCGGAGGTCTCTGCATGTAGACCTGCCGGCGCGTTTCATGGCGTTTTCGGTCGTTGCGGTTAGAATAGGGTAGCGACGTGTCGCAATCCTTTCCAAAAGGCGTAGAATTCAAGTGACCCCATCTCGACCACTGATCCTACTCACCAACGACGACGGCATCCATTCGCCCGGCCTGCTCGCCGCGGCCGAGGCTGTCTGTGATCTCGGCGATCTGCTCATCGTGGCCCCGGCGACGCAACAGACCGGGATGGGCCGCGGCTCTCCACCGATCGTAAACGGCGCAGTCATCGCCGAACACCTGACCGTGCAGTGCCAGGATTTGACGGCCTACAGCCTGACCGGCTCGCCCGCGCAGACGGTGATCTACGCGGTGCTCGTGCTGGCCCCGCGGCGGCCCGACCTGGTGATCTCCGGCATCAACTACGGCGAGAACCCCGGCACCGTCGTGACGGCGCCGGGCACGGTGGGCGCCGCGCTGCAAGCCGCCGAGTTCGGCATCCCGGCGCTCGCCGTTTCGCTGGAAACAGACCCGCAGTATTACTATCACCACGGCGACGATGTAGATTGGCGCATCGCCGGACTGACCGCGCGGAAAATGGCGCAAGCGGTCTTGCAGGCGCAACTTCCCTTCGACGTTGACGTACTAAAGATTGATATCCCGGCGGACGCGACACCCGAAACGCCGTGGCGTCTCACCCGGCAATCGCGGCAGTCTTACTTCCGCCAGTTCCGCCGTGAAGGCGCGCAGCCGGACCCCCAAAGCGGGTGGGTCCACCTGGACTACGACATCATCATTGATTGGGATCGGTTGGAACCGGATTCGGATATCGCCGGGTTCGTCCGAGACCGCGTGATTACCGTGACCCCGCTGAGTCAAGACCTGACCTCGCGGGCAAATTTCGACGCCCTGGCGCGATTGCTGGAGGCGTGATGGAGGAAACGTGACCCAAACCCTGCCGCCGCTCAATGTGCCATTCATCCTGGCCGCGGCCTTCATCCAGTTCCCGTTGATGATTCTCTTTCCCCTGGCGCTCGGCTGGTGGATTCGCCGCCGCTATGGGCTTAGTTGGGGCGTCTTCGGCGCGGGCGTGCTGACGTTCATCGCCTCGCAGGTCGTCCATCTGCCGCTGAACTATGCGCTGGGGCTGCTCGGCGGCGGACGGGGCGTGGCGCTTTGGCCTTTACCGCTCCTGGCGCTGGTCGCGGGACTCAGCGCCGGGGTGTGCGAAGAGGGCGCGCGTTGGATCGTCCTGCGCTTCTTCTTGAAGCGGCAACGCGGCTGGCGTTCTGCGCTGCAATTCGGCGCCGGGCATGGGGGCGGGGAAGCGATCATCTTCGGCTTGCTGGCGCTGACCAGCTTCATCAGCATGATCGCGCTGCGCTCCCTGGGCGGCGCAGCCCTGGGCGTGACCCCCGAAGCCGCCGAGCAAGTCCGCGCGGCGCAGACCGCCTACTGGGCATCGCCCTGGTATCTGCCCATCGTGGGCGGCGCCGAGCGGCTGTTCGCCATCACCATCCAGATCGCGCTGACCCAGGTCGTGATGCTGTCGTTCACCCGGAAGAAGATCGCCTATCTTGCGGCCGCCATCGGGCTTCATGCGTTGGTGGATATCTGGGCCGTGTGGGCGATGCCCACGCTGGGGGTCGCCGCGGTCGAAGGCGGGGTCGCGCTGATGGCCGCCGGCGCGTTGTGGCTGATCTGGCGGCTGCGGGAGGCGCCGAGCGTGCCGCCAGCACCATCCCCGGACATCATCGTGCCGACCGCCGCCGATCTGACCCCGCGCGTGCTCTCGCCCGAAGAGTTGGCGCGGCGGGCGGAGAAGTCGCAGTATGAGTAGGTTGGTGGATGGTAGATTGGTAGGTTGGTAGACAAGGAAACAAGTAGACAAGGGCACGTTTCACCCATGACGAGGCGCTCAT
>CAZYHE010000244.1:0-4749 GCA_964647225.1 uncultured Anaerolineales bacterium | reverse complement strand
GTAGACAAGGAAACAAGTAGACAAGGGCACGTTTCACCCATGACGAGGCGCTCATGATTCGCACGGAAGCACTTTGCAAGACATTCCAGGCTGATAAGCATGAGGTAAAAGCCGTGGATGGCCTCCAGCTCGAGGTCAACCAGGGCGAGGTGTTCGGCTTTCTGGGGCCAAACGGCGCGGGCAAGACGACCACGGTGCGCATGTTGGCCTGTCTGATCGCACCGAGCGCGGGCCGGGCGTGGGTCAACGGGCTGGAGGTCGGCCCGGCCAATCTGGCGATCCAGGCCACGGTCGGCATCCTGACCGAATCGCCCGGCCTCTACGAACGGCTGAGCGCCCGCTACAACCTGGAAATCTTCGCCGATCTGTACGGCGTCAAGGATGTCAAAGGCCAGGTCGAGAAATACCTGCGCCTGCTGGGGCTGTGGGATCGTCGCGATGCCGAGGCCGGGACCTTCAGCAAGGGGATGAAGCAGAAGCTGGCGATTGCGCGGGCGCTGCTCCACGAGCCGCCGGTCCTCTTCATGGATGAGCCGACGGCCGCGCTCGACCCCGAAGCCGCCAAAACGGTGCGCGATTTCATCGAGACGCTGCGCGGCCAGGGCCGGACGATCTTTCTGTGTACCCACAACCTGGACGAAGCGGAACGGCTCTGCGACCGGATCGGCGTCTTCCGGCAGCGGTTGATCGCCGTGGATACGCCGGATGCCCTGCGCCGCCAGCTTTTCGGCCGCCAGACGGTGATCAACCTGACGCCGTCCGGGCCAGCGGGCGCCGCCCAGGCAGAGAAGCTGGCCGGGATCGTGCGCGGCCTGCCCTTCGTGCAGCACGTCACCGTGCTCGATGACAGCGCGGGCAGCAATGCGGAGGCGCGCGGGGGCTACAAGCTCGTCATCAGCCTGGATGATCCGGCGCTGCGCAACCCGACGATCGTCCAGACGCTCGTGGCGCAGGGCGCGCAAATCCGCTTTGTCAACGAGCTGCGGCATTCGCTCGAGGATGTCTATCTCAGCCTGATGCACAATGGTCAACCGGGAGGCGCGCCATGAGACAAATCCGCACGGTCGTTCGCAAAGAATGGGCCGACATGCTGCGTAACAAACTCGTTTTCTACGTCATCATCTTCGTGCCGCTGCTGATGCTCGCCATCCCGGTGGTGATGCTCCTCGTGATGCGCATGACGCCCGTCAACCCGCAAGATCTCGAGGAGCTGCAGGGCGTGCTCAAGAACCCGATCTTCGCCGAGATGAACTCGCTCGAAGCGATCCAATCGGTGATGGCGAGCAACATGATGGTGCTCTTTCTGATGATGCCGCTGATGGTTCCCGTCACCATCGCCTCCTACAGCATCGTCGGCGAAAAAGTCACCCGCTCGCTGGAGCCGCTCCTGGCGACGCCGATCACGACGACCCGCCTGTTGGTCGCGAAGGGATTTGCCGCGGCCGCGCCCGGCATCGCGATGACCTGGGTCTGTTACGTCCTTTTCCTGGTCGCGGCGCGCATCCTGGCAGTGAGCGATCGGGTGTTCGGCGTCTTCGTGAACCCGATGTGGCTGGTCGCGATGTTCGTCCTGGCCCCGTTGATGACCGTGATGGCAGTGATGGTCGGCATCGTCGTCAGCAGCCGGGTCAGCGACCCGCGCGCGGCCGAGCAGCTCGGCTCGCTCATCCTCTTGCCCCTGATGGCGCTCTTCATCGGCGCCATGGCCGGCTTCATCATGCTGAACAGTACCACCTTCTGGATCAGCTCCGCCATCGTCGCCATCGCCGATGTGGCGCTGGTCTACCTGGGGACGGCGCTCTTCCAGCGTGAGACGATTCTGACGCGCTGGAAGTGATGGCAGGGGTCAGGGGTCAGGGGTCAGGAGTCAGCAACATGGGTACACGCTCGATCGCCTATGCGGTTGCCACCTGCGGCCAGTTGGCGACGCTCGGTGGCACGATCATGCTCGGCCGGCTGTTGGTGCGGCTGGGTGTCGGCCGGGCCGCGCCCGCGGACGCGCTGCTTGAGCTGACGACCGGCGCGGGCGCGGCCTGGTTCTGGCTGAGCCTGATCGGTGCGGGGATTTGGGGCGGGGCTTGGCTGCTGGCCGAACGCACCGCCCTTCGACAGGCTCAGGACACCGCCCGACCGGGGGCGCGCGACGCCGCCGGCCGCCTGGCGCTGCTCTACATCGGTCAGATGGCCGCGCTGGCGGCCGTGCTCCTCCAGGCTATTCTGCTGATCGCGGCGCTGTTCACGCAGCCGCGGCCGGCCGGGAGCGCGGCGCAAGCGGTCGAACTGGTAGCCGGCGCGGTGCTGGCGCTCGCTTTCTGGGGCTTTTTGCGTTGGAATGCAACCCAGGATGACGATTTCGGGGACGAGTCGGCCGTGGGCGCGAGTTGGCCGCGGCTCTACTACTACGGCGGTGCCGCCATCACGCTGGCGCTTTTCCTGGCCGGCTTGATGGAACTGCTGCGGATCATCCTGGGGGTCGCCATCGGCATCGCCGCGACCGACACCGCGCTGGCAGCCAACCGGGCGCGCTTCGCCCAGGCGGCCGCGTTCGCGCTGGTGGGTGCGCCCGTGTGGTGGGCTTTGTGGTGGACACAGCAGACGCGCGCCGCGGGGTCAGATGCGGCGCGGCGCGCGGGCCTGCGGCGGCTCTATCTCTACGCCATCATCCTGGTCACGGCGGTCGCCTTCTTCTTCGGGCTGGGCATGAGCATCTTCGGGGCGCTCACCGGCCGCGACTTGGCAATCGTCACCACCTGGGCGCCGATTGCGCTGATTGCGCTCATCTGCCTGGCCGGCCATCTGCTGATTCTGCGCGCGGACGAGCGGGCATTGGCCGAAGCATCCCCGCGGGACCTCGGTCGTCCGCCGCGCCATGGGGCCACTGAAGCCGCGGCTCCAGGCGGACGGATTGCCGCGGCGGTCGTCCAACCGCGCCACTTCCCGCGTGAGGCGCTGCCGCCCGCGCCACTTCCCGCCCGGCCGCCGATCATCCTGGTGGTGGATGGCCGAGACGGCGCGCTCGGCGCAAAACTGATTTCGGCGCTGGCCGCCGGGCTGCCCCACGCCATCCTCTGGCCGCTGGGGCTTAACGCGGCCGCGCACGTGGCGCTATTGAACGCGCTGGGCGGCGCGCCGCCGGCCGTCCCGGCCGATGCGCCCGCCCGGGCTGCGTTGATCGTGGGGCCGGGCGACATGCTGATCCCCGGCGGGCTGGCCGGCGAAGTCACCGCTGCGATAGCCGCGGCTATCGCGGCCAGCCCCGCGACCAAGCTGCTCCTCCCGCCGCGCAGCCCGGCCCTCCGTTGGGTGGCTGCGCCCGCCTGGCCGGAGGAACGGTGGGTCGAGAACGCGGTGATCGAGGCCGCCAACGCGCTCGGCGCGGGCCGATGATCGCGCGCTGGCGCCAGCGCGCGGGGCTGCTCAAACGCGAGACCTACGCGCTCTACCTGGCCTATCGCCATCCCGATGTGCCGTGGTACGCCAAACTGTTTGCGGCGTGCGTCGTCGCGTACGCATTCAGCCCGATTGACCTGATCCCCGACTTCATCCCGGTCCTGGGCTATCTGGACGACCTGCTGCTCGTGCCGTTGGGCATCACCCTGGCGCTGAAGATGATCCCGCCGGACGTGATGGCCGCCTGCCGCGACCAGGCGCGCGCAGCCGAAGGGCGGCCGGTCCACTGGGCGGCCGCCGTGATCATCGTCGCGATCTGGGTCGGGCTGGCGGCCGCGGCCATCACCCTGGCCCTGCGGGTTATCGGAAAATGAGGTGATAGCGGTACAATAGCGATCTATCCACGCGCTGGAGGCAGGACAGACCCATGCATTCCCTGATTATGTCGCAAAAAGGCCGCTTTCGCAACGGTGCGCCGCCCGATTCGCTGGCGCCGCACCTGGCCGATCCCCATTGCTTCACCTGGCTCGACATCCAGGACCCGACCGAAGAAGACGTGGCGGTGCTGCGCGAGCAGTTCGGCTTTCATCCGCTGGCGATCGAGGACGCGACCCGCGCGCACGAACGACCCAAAGTGGACGCCTACGGCATCCCCGGCGACCTGGACGCCGATGGCGTGGTGGATGACCCTGTCCCGCCGTGGGCTGGGCTGGCACAACACCCTTTCACCGCGCCCGATCCGAACGTCCAAAAAGCCGAAGAGACGGAAGAGCCTGAGGAGGCGGTGCTGATCCCGCTGGACACTGCGCCGGCCGCCGACGACAGCCTGATCGAAAGCGGCTACTATTTCGTCATCTTCTATACCGCCGTGTTCAACCCGCAAGAAGATCACATCGAAGCGCGTTCGCTCAGCCTCTTCATCGGCGCGAACTATCTGGTGACAGTACACAACGGCCCGCTGCGACAAGTGACCGATACGATGGCCCGCTGGCGCGCGCCCAAAAGCCCCCTGGAACACCGTATCGGCGCGCTGGTGCATGGCTTGCTCGACGCCATGGTGGACGATTACTTTCCGTTGATGGATCAAGTAGCGGATCGGGTGGAAGATCTGGAAGATACGATCTTCAGCCACTTCGACCAACGCGCCATCGAGACGATCTTCCGTCTGAAGAAGGACCTGCTCGCCATGCGCCGCATCGTTGCCCCGGAGCGCGATGTGCTCAACGTGCTGCTGCGCCGCCAATTGCCGATCCTCTCGTCGGAGGACGTCGCCTACCTTCAGGACGTCTACGACCACATCGTGCGCGTCACAGACAACATTGACACCTACCGCGACCTGCTCTCCAGCGCGCTCGACTC
>CAZYHE010000243.1:0-6952 GCA_964647225.1 uncultured Anaerolineales bacterium | reverse complement strand
TCCGCACCGTTGTCCGGCAGGACAATCATTCGTTCGTGCTGGAGATTGACAAGCGGGAGGTAGAAACGTGATGCGTGATCCGTGATGCGTGATCCGTGTCCTTGTTTCCCTGTTTCCCTGTCTACTTATCTACTTATCTACTTGTTTCCTTGTTTCCTTGTCTACCCGTCTACCAATCTACCCGTCTACCAATTTCCCAATCTACCAACCAACATGCCAACTCTACCCTTCATCCCCACCCCTGACGTCGTCGCCGTCCTGAACGCGCTGCTGGACATCTACGAGCGGCACGAGCCGGGCCGGCCGTTCGTACGCGCAATCCGCGTCCCGCTGGACGAGCTTGACCTGCCCGGCTATCTCAGCCAGCTCGACCCGGCCCCGCGACAGACGGCCAACGAGCAGCTGCAAGAACTGGAACGGCGCGGCTTCGTCCGGCTGGCCTGGCTGCCGGGCGAGCTGGGACATCTACTTGAGATGGTGACGCTGCTCCCGGAGCGCGCCGTGGAGATCTTCCCCTGGCTGGGGCGCGCCCCACTGGCTGCCCAAGCCGAGGCGCTGCGCGATCTGTTGTTGGGCGAGCGGTTTCGGTTTGCCGCCCAGACCTTTGAGGTTTCGCGCGAACCCCAGACCTTTGAGGTTTCGGAAACCTCAAAGGTCTCGCGCGGCGACTGGCGGCTCCGCGCCCTCGATCACACCCTGGCCCAGCTCCGCGCGGGAAAATCGCCCGCTCCGTTCACCCTGGCTGACCCAGACTTCAATCGCGATCTGCTGGCCGCACTGGTGGCGTTGGACACAGTGCGTGAAGAGACACCCTATCGCGTCTTCAGCGTCCGTGCCTTCAACGACAGCAAGGCGTTCGAGCCGTTGAAAGCCGGCCTGGCGACCCTGGCGCGGCGGCACGGTCCCGGCTGGGGCGAATTGACGCCGGATGAGGCGCTGCGGGAGTTGGGGCTGACGCCCAACCCGACGCACGTCTTTCTGTACGGCCCGTGGCGTCTAATCCACACCGGCGGACAGGTCGTCACCGTGGATGGCTTCTACCCAGCCGTTGGCGTGCCGTCGGTGATGATCGCCGGAGTGCAGCGCGCGGAGATAGACGCGACGCGCGTGGATCGCGTGGTCTGCGTGGAAAATCTAGCGTCTTTCTACGAGTTGATCCGGTACGAAGGGGCGGGACTGGCCGCGCTGTGTCTGTGGGGCAACCCCGCGCCGGCGGTGCGCCATCTACTGGCGCGGCTGGTCGAGACCCTGCCAGACGAAATCCCGCTCCAAGTGTGGGCCGACCTGGACTTCGGCGGGCTGAACATCCTGGCGCAGCTCCGCAAACTGATCTCTCCGCGCTGCATGCCCTACCGCATGGACGTGGAGACGTTGGCGGCGCACGCCCGCTGGGCGCGACCGCTGACCGAGAACGACCGCGGCCTGCTCGCCCGCTTGCAGGGCCGCGCCTCGCTGGATGACATGCAGCCGGTCATCGCATCCATGCTCGAACGCGGATTGAAGCTGGAACAGGAGGCGGTGCAGTTGGCGGCGCGTGCATGACGCGCCTGCCCGATCGCCAAGATGATCTTCCCGCGTCAGTGAACACTGTTCCTGGCAGCTATCACCCCGCGGCCAGCGCCTCCCGTGCGCTCTCCGTGAAGATGTCCATCATCAGATCCAGTTCCGCGTCGCTCATGACCAGCGGCGGCGCGAAGGCGATCCAGTCGGGGTCGTAACGCAGGATCAGCCCCTTTTCCAGCGCGCGGCGGCCGATCTGGAGGCCGAGCTTGGCATCCGCCGGGAACTTCTCCTTCGTGCGCAGATCCTTCACCAGTTCGATGCCGATCAGCAGGCCCCGGCCGCGGATTTCGCCGACGACGCCAAGCTCCTGCACCGCCTCGAGCCGATGCAGGAGTTGCCCGCCCAGCTCGCGTGCGCGCTGCGGCAGGTTGCGCTCAACGATCTCGTTGATGCTGGCCAGCCCCGCGGCGCAGGAGAGCGGGTTCCCGCCGTAGGTGTGCCCGTCGGCGAACTCGACCTGGTCTTCATCTTCGCCCCAGAAGGCCGCGGCCACGTGATCCCGACACGCGAGCGCGGCGAGCGGCGCATAACCGCTGGTGATCCCCTTGCCCATGCACAGGAGATCGGGCAACACGCCGAACGTCTGCGCCGCGAACATCTGGCCCGTCCGGCCGAAGCCGGTGATGACTTCGTCGAAGATCAGCAGCACATTGTAGCGATCACAGATATCCCGCAAGAGCGGCAGATATTCGGGCGGCGGGGTGACGATGCCGCCGGTGTTGCCGATCGGCTCCAGGATCAGCGCCGCGACCGTTTCCGGGCCTTCGAGCTGGATCGTGTCCTCGACGATCGTCGCGCAGCGGATGCCGCAGCTCCCGTAGCTCAGCCCGAACGGACAGCGGTAGCAGGTCGGCGGCCACACGTGGACGAAGCCCTGGAGCGTCGGCTCGAACATCCACTTTCGCCGCACCGTGCCGGTCGCGCTCAGCGCGCCGAAGGTCGCGCCGTGATAGCCCCAGTAGCGCGAAATGATCTTGTACTTTTGTGGATGCCCCGTCTGGCGGTGATACTGCCGCGCCATCTTCATGGCGGCCTCGGTGGCCTCCGAACCGCTGCTCATCAGCTTGATCGTGTTCAGGTCGCCGGGCGTGATCTCGGCCAGCTTTTCGGCGAGGCGAATGGCGGGCAGGTTCGTGGCGTGCAGCGGGGGCGTGAAGGCCACCTGGTCGAGCTGCTCGTGCATGGCCGCGATCACACGGCGGTTGTTGTGCCCCACCGTCACGACGAAGATCCCGGAGAGGCCATCCAGATAACGCTTTCCATGTGCATCTTCGTACCACACCCCGTCGGCCCGCGTCATCACCAGGGGGTCGGCGATGAAACTCTTCATCTGTCGCAGGTCGAGCATGAGGTGGCGCAGGCTCTCTGCGCTGGGGAAAGCTGCCGGTTCGGGCGATGTGTCGGGTTGTTTCATAGCGATATCCTTTACCAGGTGTTGACGAATGGTCGCCCGTATGATATGTTTCCCGCATCAGTTTGTCAAGAGCGCATCGAGGTGGAAACGATGAACAGCATCACCGCGGAACTACAACGCCGGCTCGATCCAGAAAGGATCTCTCGCTGGGCCGTCGAGCTGGTCGCGATCCCCAGCCCGACCGGCGATTCGCAGGCGGCGGCCGAATACTACGCCGACCGCCTGCGCGAGCTGGGCGCCGAAGTCCAGTTCGATGAGGAAATTCCCGGCTCACCGAGCGTCATCGCTTATGTCAATGGCGCACATCCCGGCCCCACCCTTGAGCTGGCGGGACACCTGGATGTCATCCCGGTCGAACAAGCCGCGCCGACCATCGAGGATGGCGTGCTCAACGGCCGCGGCGCGTGCGACATGAAGGGGCCGATGGCGGCCGTGCTAGAGGTCACGCGCCTCCTGTCGGCCGTCCGTGAGCGGATGCATGGCCGGCTGATGGTGTGCGCCTATGGCCTCCACGAGGCGCCGCTGGGCCGCGGCCAAGGCCTCCTGCGGCTGATCGAACGCGGCATCGTCGGCGATTCGGTGATCTGCGTGGAAGGCCCCATTGATGCGGTCGCAATCACCGGCCGGGGGATGTGTACCTACGAGATCGTCGTCGAATGCGCGGGCGAGCCGCTGCACGAGTTGCAGGCGCCGGCCGGCGCCCCGCACCCGCTGCTGGTGGGCCTGGACGTGGCGGCGATGCTGCGCGCCTGGGACGTCGAGCTGAAGGCCGGGCCGGCGTTGCCGTATGTCGGGACCGAATCCCTCTTCATCGGCCAATTCGAGAGCGGCGACTTCTACAACCGCGTCCCGACGCAATGCCGGATCGTCGGCACCCGCCGGTATGCGCCCCACCGCCGCTTCGAGGAGGTGCAGGCCGAATTCGACCGCCGCCTCGATCCAATCCGCCGAACGACCACCATCCCGATCCGGCTGAACTTGACCAAGACCAGGGATGGCTTCCGCACCCCGGAAGCTGAGCCGGTAGTTCAGGCGCTTCGGGAGGCGTATCGGGAAGCAACCGGCGAGCCGTTGCCGGTTGCCGCGTTCGCGGCGGTCGGCGACGCCTCGATCTTCGCCAACGAAGGCGGCTTGCCGGCGGTCTACTTCGGCTGCGGGCTGGAGCGCGCCCACGCCACGCCGGAGTACGTGCGCCTGGCGAGCCTGGCGCGGCAAGCCCGCGTGCTGACAGGCGCCGCCGCACGCTATCTTGGGATGGATGAGTCCGATTAGGTATTTTCGCTCATCTCTGTTATAATAATTCCGTCCTCAAAGAGGACGTATGGGCTGAGAGTGCGACTTGGCTCAATCTACAGCCAAGGAGACTCTGAGTGGCTTTTTCTGATTTCAACCTTTCCCCGCGCCTGGCGGCCGGCATCACCGCGCTGGGCTATCTCGAACCAACCCCGATTCAAGAACGCGCGATCCCGCCGATCATGGCTGGCCGCGATGTGATGGGCTTGGCCCAAACGGGCACCGGCAAGACGGCCGCCTTTGCGCTGCCGATCCTGCAGCGCCTCGAAAATGGCCCGCGCAAACGCGTGCGGGCGCTGATCGTTGCACCCACGCGCGAGCTGGCCGAGCAGATTCACCAGTCGTTCAACGACTTGGGCCGGCAGACGCGTCTGCGCAGCACGGCCATCTACGGCGGCGTCGGCATGGGCGGGCAGATCCAGGCGTTGCGCTCCGGCGTGGAGATCGTGGTGGCGTGCCCCGGCCGGTTGCTCGATCACCTGCGCCAGGCGACCCTGGATCTATCGAGCGTCGAGGTGCTGGTGCTGGACGAGGCCGACCGCATGTTCGACATGGGCTTCCTGCCCGACGTGCGCCGCATCATCCACGCCGTGCCGGCGCAGCGCCAGACGCTGCTCTTCTCGGCCACCATGCCCGACGACATCCGGGAACTGGCCGCCGAGGTGCTCCGCGACCCGCTCACCGTCCAGGTGGGCACCGCCGCGCCCATCGAGACCGTGTCACACGCGGTCTACCCGATTGCGCCGCATCTCAAGACGCCGCTGCTGATGGAACTGCTAAACGTCACGGGCAATGGCCCGGTGCTCGTCTTCACGCGCACCAAGCACCGCGCAAAGCGCGTCGCCGAACAATTGGAACGCGCCGGCCTCAGCGCCACCTCGCTGCAGGGCAACCTGTCGCAGAGCCGGCGGCAGGCCGCGCTGGATGGCTTCCGAAAGGGCGACTTCCGCATCCTGGTCGCCACAGATATCGCCGCCCGCGGCATTGACGTGGTGGGCATTTCGCATGTGATCAACTACGACATGCCGGAGACGACGGACGCCTACACCCACCGCATCGGCCGCACCGGCCGCGCCGAGCGCACGGGCGAAGCCTACACGCTCGTGTCGGCGGAAGACGCCGATGCCGTGCGCGCCGTCGAGCGCGTGCTGGGCTACAAGTTGGAGCGGCGCACCCTGCCCACGTTCGATTACCGGACGGCGGTTGCAATCGAGCACGAATTCGTGCGCGGCCCGCGCCAGCCGCAAGGTCAACGCTCCCAGCCGCGGCCACCGGCCCCGGCGCCACGATCGGACCGGGACATCCCGCGCGGCCCCAGAGCCGAGAATGCGCAGCCGCAATATCCGCTCACCCCGATCGGGTCCCGCATGGAACGCACCTGGCACGGGAGCGGGACCGGCGCGCCGCCGCGGCGGTAAGGGCCGATAAGCGGCAACGGTTCAGATATTTCCACGGCTTCGCTCCGTCCGGCAAAACCCATGCCGGACGGAGCGAAGCTATTTCTTCCATGTACGCGATCTAACTCCACGCCGAGCGCGATGCTACCGCACGATCAACGGCAGGAAGGTTCGATTTGCGAGCACATTGGTCACCGTTAGCGAGATCGTCTGTGTGCCCGTGACGCTCGATCCCGGCGCCTTCAGGATCTCCAGGTAGTAGACCCCCGCATCGGCCTTCGCCGTGCCGCCCGCGCCGGCCGCCCGGACGCCCGGCACGGCGAAGGGGGCCGGCGTGAAGTCGAGGGCCAGGCCGCCGCCCGCCAGCGCTTTCCCCTTGGCGACTGACTTGCCGGCCCCGTCCACCACGCGGGCCTGGAAGCCCACAGGCACGGCGACGTTCACGTTGGTCTTGATCCCGCCGGGGATGTACTCACCGCCGCACTGGATACAGCCCGGGATGGGGATGCGCGTGAGGATGTCAATCAGCACGGTGGAGTTGATCTTCTCGAACGCATTTTGCTCAGCCGAATCGCAGGCGAAGCCGATGCCGTTCTGGTTCAGATCCATCTGATTGGCGTTGGCGACCGTCGGGCAATTGTCGCTGCCGTCCAGGATGCCATCGTTGTCGTCGTCCGTGTCGCACGCATCGCCCTTGCCATCTTCGTCCGAGTCGGCGTTGTTGGAACTGGAGACGCCCGGACAGAGATCGCAGGCGTTGCCGACCTTGTCGCCGTCATCATCCTTTTGGCTGGCGTTGGAATTGTTCGGGCAGTTGTCGCCGGCGTTCGACCAGCCGTCGCCATCCAAATCTGGATCGCACGCATCGCCCAGCACGTCGCCATCGGTATTCTTCTGATCGTAATTGGACACCGCGTCGCAGTTGTCCTTGCTGTCCATGATGCTATCGCCGTCGCTGTCGTCGCAGACGTCGCCCTTGCTGTCGCCATCCGCGTTTTCCTGCCCCGGATTGACGGTGTACTGGCAGTTGTCGCCCGCGTTCAGATCGCCATCACCGTCAATGTCGGGGTCGCAGTCGTTGCCGATGCCATCCCCATCCACATCCCCCTGGCCCGAGTTGAAGAGGTTGGGGCAGTTGTCATTGGCGTCCGAGTAGCCGTCGTTATCGTTGTCCGTCTCGGTCGAATCATCCTTGCCGTCGCAATCCGCGTCGCCGCTGCCCAACCCGACCGCGGCATAGGCGTTCTTGACGCTGCACAGATTGGCCGCGGTAAACGTGCCTTTC
>CAZYHE010000242.1:0-6957 GCA_964647225.1 uncultured Anaerolineales bacterium | reverse complement strand
CGCAAGATCGCCCAGGCATACGCCTTTTGCAACATCAGGTGATCAGCCGCCAGCCGCAGGGCAGCCAATTCCTCACGCTCTGCGGGCGAAAGCGTGCCGGCGCCGCCCTTCTCCAAAAGATCCAGATGGCGCGCCTGTTGTGCCGGCGCGATCTGGCCGAGTGCGGTCTGCTTGACCACCTTGACCGGCGCCATCTGCAGCGCCAACAGGTCGCGTTGGATGGCCGCCGGCATCGCGGTGACCGAAGGCGGCAGATTGCCAACCAGGCTCTGCTCGGCCAACTGCTCCATCGGACGCTGTGTGGCGGCTGCAATCTGTTGCAAATAGCGATAGACCGGTTCTGGTAAATTAAGCGTTAAGCTCAGCATAGCACCACCTCTCACATTGACCAGCGAAACATCCCGCCTGCGCATTTTAACCACACAGGCGAGATGCTTCGCTGGACGTTCGCCGCAGCGGGCGGATCGCCGCAAACCCGCTCAGCATGACAGCGGTCTGCGCAAAACTCTATACCGCACCCTCGCCGCGCCTACTCCACCACCACCCGATCCACCCCACTCCGGCCAAAGGTCTCCGGCATGTACATCTCCTCGGCTTTGGCCGGCGGCGCGATGAAGGTGCCGTAGTTGGTGGCGCGCGCCACGTAGGTGTACGTGTGGACCCCCTCCCACAGCAGCGACGCGAACGCCTCCACCCGCTCATCGCGCAGGTTCTGATGCTCGTACCAGGTGCGCGTCCACCACCAATAACGGCTCGTCTGCTGCTTCGGGTCCTGCGGGATGCTGCCGGTGACGGCCAGCGCCGGGTTGAGCGGCTCCAGCCCGGCCGGCAGCGGATCCACCAGCGCGACGTGATAGCGCCGCGCCGGTGCGACCATCGTCAGCCGCACGCGCACGCGGGCGCCCGCCTTGATGCGCCACGTGCCATCCCCATCCCGCTTCACATCGGCCGGATCGTCCACCGCTTCGTAGGCGCGCTGGACGGTGAACCCGGCCTCGTAAGGCGGCAGCTTCAGGTCGGTCGGCGCATAGCGCAGCCCCAGCCGATAGTAGAGCCGGCCCGCGCCTTCCTTCGAGAGGATCAGGTCTTGCGGCCCGGCTTGCCGCGCCACGAACGCCATCGGCACCACCACCTGCTGATAGTCGGTCGTGCGGCCCCGGAAGGTCGCCTCGCCCACATAATCCGCGCCCAGCCACATGCGCGCCACGAAATCGGGGGTCTGCGCCTCGTAGGTGTTGAAGTAGCGGTCGAGCGCCAGCAGGATGAAGACGTTCTCCTGCGTGTTCGCCCACCGGCCCGCCTTGCGCTGCGCCAACAGCCCGGTCACGAGCTTGGGGATCAGGTCGCTCTGCGGCTGGTCGCCGATCAGCGCGTCCAGCAGGATGCCGTCCCCGCGGCGGTTGGAGTGCAGCAGCACGTAGCCGTTGTCGCTGTACGAGGTGGCGAAGTGCGCCGCGCCCGCGGTCTCCGTCACGCGGTTATTCAGGAAGCGGCGGATATCCGTCACCTGCGCCGCCGAGTTCTTGTCATCGCTCAGCAGCGGATAGAGCCAGCCGACCGCCTCGAAGCCGAGCTTGTCCACCCCGCCGGCTTCCTGGATGAGGGCACGGGCGCGCGCCGCGTCCGCGTCGCCGAGTTGCTTGCGCACGTTGAGCGCGTACGCGGTCAGGGTGCGGCGGATTTCGGGGCCGTACCACGCCGGGTAGCGCGTCTCGATCGTCTTCAGATAGTTCAGCGACCGCTGGATCATCTCCGGCGGCACGGTGTAGCCCTTCGCCTTGGCCCGCGCCAGCGCGTGCGCCGCGTGGATGCTGTGATACGGCCACGTGTCATCCCCGCGCTTCCACACCGGGAAGCCGCCGTCGCTGTTCTGCATCCCGCGCAGCCGCTCGATGTCGCGCACCACCGCCGCGTTGATCTGATCCGGCGGGGGCAGACCGGCCGCCTTGAACGCGGTCAGCACGTCGCGCAGCGCGGCCACCGCCAGCACGCGCGACGCGAGCTGCTCGGAGCACTCGAACGGGTACGCCGTCAGGTAGAGGAACGCATCGGTGAGCGCCTGCAGCGCGGTGGAGGACGTGCTGATCTCCAGCCCGCCGAACTGCGTGAAGACGTTGCTCGGCGCGATCACCGGCTGGGCGATGGCCCCCTGGTCAATCACCCCATAGACCGCGAACGCCTCGGTCGTGGCCGGCGTCCACACCGGCAACTCCAGTTGGCTGGCGTCGGCCCACTTGCCCGCCGTCGCGCCGATCTGGAAGCGGGCCGTCCCGGCCGAGACCGTCTCCGCGGGGAAGCGCACCTCCACGCGGTCGTTGGCGGGGATCGTCACGCGCTTGCCGGCCACAGAGACCCTAAGGGTCTCGGAGACCCTAAGGGTCTGCCCCAGCGCGACATTCGTCCCCCGCACCACGACATCCGCGGCCAGCGCCGCGTCGGTCTGGTTCTGCAGGACGACCGACAGCTCGAACTTGTCGCCGAAGTTCAGGAAGCGCGGGGGCGAGGGCCGCACCATCAGCGGCAGCCGGGCGGTGATGGCCGACTCGGCCTGGCCGAACTGCTTGCCGCCCGCCACCGCCACCACCATCACCCGGTAGCGCGTCAGGTTGTCGGGCAGCTTAACCTCAACCTGCGCCTTGCCATTCGCGTCGGTCGGGACGGCCGGCGCAAAGGTCGCCAGCGCGTTAAAGTTGGTGCGCACGGCGATGGGCGGTGGGGGCGCGGCCCCGCCGCTTTCCGCCTTGGCCGCCATCATCGGCGCGGCCGTCCCCATCGGCGCAGGCGCGGCCGCGGGCGCGCGCGCCACCACGCCGTCGGCTTCCATCCCCAGCGCCATCGCCGGCATCTCGGCTGCCAGGTCGTCGGGGTTCGCCAGGATGATGTTGTTGCGCAGATAGGCGTCGTCCACGCCCTCATCCCGGTCGCTGTAGAAGATCGCCAGCGGGTCGGCCATCTGATAATTCGTCAGCGCCAGCACCGCCTCGTCCACCACCACGACCGCCAGCTCGGCCCCCACCACGGGCTTGCCCGCGGCGTCCTTCACCGTCACATCCACGACGGTCGTGCCGCCCGGCTCCAGCTTTGCGGCGCGCGGGGCCGCGGTCACGGTCAGCGCCCGCTGCAGGGGCGGCACAGCCAGGTTCAGCTCGCCCGTGGCGAACGCGGGCCGCTTGGGCAGATCGGCTTTCGCCTGCCCGGCATCATCCGTCCGCGGGGCCGCGCCCACCAGATCCACCTGCGCCCACAGATTCGGGATCGCGCTCTCCTTGATCGGAATCTTCAGCGTGTACGACGGGCCGGTCATCACGAACCGCTCGGTCGTCACCAGCCCGGCGCGGCGCAACGTCAACAGCCCCTCGGCCGGATAGAACGGCGCCTGCACCAGGATTTCGGCGGTGTCGCCGGGCCGATACTCCTTCTTGTCGGGGATGAGGGTCACTTCCTCCTGCTCGACCTTGCGCGCCGGGGGCCGCTGCCCACCGCTCACCCACCGGTCGAACTGGCTCTGGTTGGGCCGCCCCTTGCTGTCGGCCACAGTCGCGACGATGCGGTAGGTGCCGCCCTCCGGCGTCTCGAAGGTACACGTCACCGCCGCGTTGGCCGACGTGACGGTGCAGGGCTGGACGACCGTCTCGACCTCTTTCCACGCGCCGGCCTTATACTGCGAATCCAGCCGCGCGGCGCGCATACTTATCTTCACGCCCGGCACGGGCTTGCCGTCCAAGTCGGTGACGATCGCCTCGACCTTGAGCGGCTGGTCGCGCTGGACGAAGGTGCGCTCGGAGCGGATGCCGACGTACAACTCGGCCGGATGCACCAGCAGGTTCGCGGTCGCGTTCCACGCCTGGCGATTGACATCCATCACGCTCGCCTCGGCCTTCACCACGATCGGCTCCGGCGGCACGAGCGCGGTGGGGAAGTCAATCCGCAGCAGGTGCGTACCCGCCGCGTCGGTGCGGCCGGCGAAGGTCTCGCCCGTCTCACCCGCGCCGCCGAGGACGCGCGCGCCGCTCGCCGTGCTGCGCAGCCCGCCGCCCCACCACCAGGGGATCCACGTCCCGAAGGTGAAGTCGGGCCAGCCGGGCGGGCTGTACGTGCCCTTGGATTGCGAGACGCGCCAGGTCACTTCCGCGTTGGGCAGGCCGCCCCCCGCGTAGTAGGTCGCCGCGACCGCGGCGGTGGCGTTCCCGCCGGCGAAAAACGGGCCTTCGCCCGCGTTGGCCTTCACCTCGAACTCGGGCCGGCGGAACTCCTGCACCTGGAACACATGGCTGAACTGGCCGCCATCGGCCGCGGGGCCGCCGCTCAGGTTCAACTCCAGCGCCGTGTTGCCCAGGTTCATCGTCTCGGTCAGGGTGAACGCCATCGTGAAGCCGCCCAGCGCGTTCACCGGCGCCTGGCCGTTGCGCACCTCGTTGCCCCGGCTATCGCGCAGCCGCCAGCTCACCTGGCCGCCCGTCGCACCGAGCGGCCGCACATCGCCGTTCGGCCACGCGCCGATCACGCGCAGCCACCCCTTGACATGCACCTCTTCGCCCGGCCGGTACATGCCGCGGTCATCGAAGACATACCAGCGCAGCGTGTCATTCACCGGCCGGCGTTGCCAGCCGCCCTCGCCCCAGAAGTAGATGCTCTCCGGCAGGATCGCGACGTCGTCGCCCTTGCGGCCCACCACCAGCGTCGCCGGGTTGCCGTAGGGCAGGGTCAGCGTCGCCAGGCCCGCGTCATCCGTTTTGACCGGGCCTCCTGAGCTTGTCGAAGGAGCCAGGCTGATCTCGACGCCGTTCAGCGCCGCGCCATCGGCCAGCGCGCTGGCCCACACCAGCAGCTTGTCCGCGTCGGCGAAGGCATCCAGGCCGATGCGCGTGGACTGCACCCACGACTGCAACACCGGCGGCTTCTGGCGGCCCAGCAGCGAGGCCCAGCGCCCCGCCTCCGGCTCGACCACCAACACGACATGGCCCAGGCCGGCCCGCATCGCCTCGCTCAGGTCAATCGCGGTCTCGACCAGCTCATCCTCTTTGGCTTTGATGGCAATCGTGCGGCTGAACGCCTGGACACCGGGCAGCGCGGGCCGGCGGTCGCTGCGGTTGTATTCACGCAGGTAGTTCTTGAACGCGGCCCAATCGTCGGGCGTCACGCGGTAGGCCGTCACCTTCAGCCGCTCGTAGTTGATGGAATAGATCGAATAGCTCGGCTTCTTCGCCGAAGGATCGAGCACCAGGAAGTTGCCCCCCGGCGCCGAGACGCTGGGGTACGCCGACCCCACTTTGATCGTGAAGACGTTGTCATTGCCCAGGGTCTGGCCGAACGTATCGCGCAGCGCGGCGCTCACCTGGATGCGATAAGAGGTGCGGCCCTGGCTGCGGCCCTGGATGGTGATGAAGTTGCCCTGCGCCGTAATTTTCGCGCCGGGCAGCTCCGGCTGAATCTGCACCCAGGCGGGGTCGAACGCGACCTCGTCCAGCGGGTTGTTGAACTCGATCTGCCAGGGCGCGAGGGGCGGGCATTGATCGTTGTAGCCGCAGCGCGCGCCTTTCGCCTGCAATGCGCCATAGGTGCGGAAGGTGAAGGTCTGCCCGGCGGCCGTGGTCAGCGGCCCCTCGCCGGACGGCGTGCCGGGGCCGATTGCCACGGAGATCGTGCTGTTCCCAGGTAGGGGCGGGGTATCCCCGCCCGCGCCGCCCGCACGGAACGCCAGCCAGCGCCCCTCGCCGGCCTGGCTTGCCAGTCGGCTCACCGCCTTGTCGGCCTGCACCTCGGCCGCGGTCGCCATGCGGACAGCGATCGTGGTCGCGCCGCCCCCCGTCACTTTCACCGTCTTCAGGACGGCTGCGGGGTCAATCCGCTGGTCGAAGGCGGCGAACATCAGCGTGTCGCGGCGCCGCGGGCCGCCGGTCGGGTAGGAACTCTTGAGGGTGGGCGGCGGCGTGGTGAAGGTCCACGTGACCGGGGCGGCCAGGGTCCCGCCGGTCGCGGATTTCGTCCCGGCCGGAATCTCGACCGTGTATTTCGTCGCCATCGGAAAACGGCCGGACGGCTCGAACATCAGCGTCTTCGTGCCCACCCACCGCCATTTACCCGCCGGCAGCGGCGAGAGCTTGACCGGCACGGCATTCGCCGCCAGGTCGGCCAGGCTGGTCAGCGCCACCATCGGCTGATTGAAGGTGACGCTCAGGTAGGGGGCCAGCGGGACATCCCCCTCCGGCTGGAAGCGCAGGACTTCGAGCGGGCCGCTTTCCGTCCCCGCGGTGGGAGTGAGGACCGCGGTGGGCGGCGGGAAGGGCAGCGCGATGGTTTGGCCGGGCCGCGGCGCGGGCAGCGAGCCGGGCCGCAGGGCAAACGCCTGCTGATCGCCCTCCGCGGGGGCCAGCGCGGGCAGACGGCTGAGCAGTTGCTGCGCCTCGGCCGCGGCGAGCGGCTGGCTCGCCGCGGTGGCCGCGGGCGCAACCTGTTCGGCCGATTCGACGCCGGCGCTCAGGCGCAGCCCCGCGCCGGCGGTCGGCGTCGGCGACGGAGCCGCCGGCCCGGTCACACCGCCGCGAGACGCGATGGGGGTGCCAGATGGAGCCATAATCACCTCCGGAGTGAGGGTTGGCGCAGGGGTAGGCCGCCCCCCGCACGCAACGACGGTAAACAGAACCAGGAGCAGAATCGGTAACACGATACGGGCACGCAACATAGTATTTCCTCCCTTTGGGACATCCTGGTGAGAAACCCGACGCCCTCTATTATACCAGGTTTCGCCGCAAATGGGGGACGTGAATTTGGGCAGTTTCGTTCCTGGGCCGGCCGATGGTTGGAGCCATCGGGCATCTGGGCCGCGATGTGGTATAATAGCGCCAGACACATTCTGGGGTTGCGGATAGAATCGGGGCGGAGGGGGAGACGGATGAAAGTATTGATCTTTGGCGCGACCGGCGGCACGGGCCGGCAACTGGTGACGCAGGCGTTGGA
>CAZYHE010000241.1:0-6967 GCA_964647225.1 uncultured Anaerolineales bacterium | reverse complement strand
CGGAGAGCAGCAGGGCGGTCGGCCCAACGGTGTCGCGACCCTGGCACGGGGAGAGCGCGTTGGCCAGGGTCTGGCCGGCGCGCCGGCCGTTGGGCAGCGCGCCAGTCAGCTTGCCGAGGCTCGCATGGCTGGCGACTGAGTACATGCCCGACTGGAAGCGGCCGCCGCGCGGGTTGCGATAGCCCTCCACCTGGCGGCAGAAATCCTCAACCAGGCGGGCCACGATCTGGTCCGGCTCAGCGACATCATTGCCATAATGCGGCCCGGCCGATGCCCGTGCAGCCAAGGACTCTGCGCCGGCGAAATCGCGGCGCACGACCTGCGCCAACTCGGGCAGCGTGACGCAGCGCTCACGGAAGACCAGGCGATCAATGGCGACCAGGGAATCGGCCACGTCGGCCATGCCCAAGCCGTTGACGGAGGAAAGGTTGTACAGCGTGCCGCCCGCGGTCACGTCAAGCCCGGATTCCAGGCAGCCGGTCATCAGCAACGACTCGAACGGTGCGGGGAGCAGGCTGGGCCAGGCGGCATCGAGCAGGTTCAAACCGCGTATACCCAGGTCGAGGAAGTGCGCCAGCTCGGCACGATACCAGGTGAGGAAATCGGCGAAGGTTCCGATTTCGTCCAGGCGTCTGGGCTGTGCCAGGGGCAGCCGCTCGCCCGTGAGCGTGCAACAGCCGTCGTTGAGCATCAACTCCAGCACCTTGGCCCAGTTAACTCGCAGCGCTTCGGTCTGGCCGTATTCCCGGCCGGGCGCGGCAAGCTCAACGCACCCCACGATACCATAGTCCTGGGCATCGCCCGCTGCCACGCCGACCTGCTCCTTAGCGACAATCGCAATGCCATCGTTGATGAGCGCGGGGAAGCCGGTACCCGTCTTGATGGTGGCCAGCACATCGTCCCAGAACTCCGCAGGCATCTCAGGGCTCCAACGCACGGAGAGCAGGGGCTGATCCATGCGCAGTCGGCGGGTCGCGCGCAGACAGAGGTAGGAGAGATCGTTGGCGGCATACGTTCCATCCGGCGCGCGGCCGCCCAGTGTGACGTTCTGGAAGCTGCGGCGCAAGTGGCCAAACTTGCACCAGAGCGCCTCGATAAGCTCGGCCGCCTCGGGCTGTCCGAGCGCGCCTGCGTCGGCGTCGCGCCGATAGAAGGGATAGAGATACTGGTCCAGCCGGCCCAGGGAGAGCGAGCCGGACGGGTGCTCACAAATGGCAATCTCCTGGCCCAGCCAGAGGAGTTGAGCTGCCTCGAAGAAACTGCGCGGCGGCGCGGCGGCGACATGGCGGCAGGCATCCGCGATCCGAGCCAGGCGACGACGTTCGTCGGGACGGGTG
This sequence comes from uncultured Anaerolineales bacterium, assembly GCA_964647225.1. Classification (GTDB taxonomy): domain Bacteria; phylum Chloroflexota; class Anaerolineae; order CG2-30-64-16; family CG2-30-64-16; genus CAZYHE01. The sequence continues at coordinate 5,630 of CAZYHE010000241.1, read as the reverse complement.
GCCGCGGCCGCCATCTCCGCGGCACGGCCTGCATAGCGCCGGATGTAGGTCGTGGCGGCCTCGCAGACGAGCAGGGAGGCGTGGGCGAAGTCCAAGCCCGCGCCGCCAGCCGCCAGGCGCGCACGGGCGGCGGCAGCCAGTCCGCCGAAGCCGCGGGCCAGGAGGCGGTCAAAGCCGGGGATCAGGTGGCCGCCCGGCCAGCTCAAATAGAGTCCGCTGCGGATGCCCCGGCAGAAGGCATCGAGCACGGCTGTTTCGTCCGGGCCGCGCGGCGTACCGTCGGGCCGCGTGTAAACGAAGGGCGTAGTGTCAGGGCCGACGAGCGGACGGTTTGACGTGGGCGTGCCCGCGTTGGCGTCGGTCGGCGGTGCTTTCGGCCCGCGCACGAACGGCTCCCAGGCGCCGAGCGTGACGGCATTAGAATAATCGAAGAGCTGGATGTGCCCGGCAAAGAGGTCCTCCGGGTAGATCACCAACTCTTTTTCGGCAAGAAATGCCGCCAGAGCTTGGGCCGCGCGTAGCACGGGGGGCTGGCCCTCGGTCTCCCGATAGACGCGCGTGTAGATGGCGGGGCGCTGCGCGGCCATCTCGGGCCGGAAGCCATCCTGGGCATGGCGTTTCAGGGCGGCAATGGTGGGGCTGATGGGCTGATCGTCGGGTAGTGTAAGCATGGAGGGCCTCTGGCGTTGACGGCAGGATGATTCTGAACCGCGGGATTGTACAGTAATTCGAGGAGGCTGTCAAACAACCGAATCGGCGCGTCAATGACCAGCTCATGAGCAACCGCTGGCCGTTTTCTGGCCTCTTTTCGGCCAGCATCCGGCCGCGCCGGACGCGGGAAAGCGTGCTACAATAGCACATAGCCTACTCGTCTCACAGCCAACATCAAGGAGGATCCCATGAGCAAGTCCCTCGACCGTCGCCAGTTCCTACGCCTGTCGCTGGGCGTCGCCGCGGCCGCCACCGCCACTGCGTGCGCCGCGCCCGCCCCTGCGCCGACCGCTGTCCCGCCGACCAAAGCAGCCGCCGCGCCCGCACCGGCCGCCACGGCCATCCCACCCACGGCTGCGCCCAAAGCGGCCGTGCGCGCGGCTTGCCCCAAGGGCGACATCTGCATCGGCCCCACCAGCGTCAAGCTGCCTACCGACAAGGTCACCTTCCGCTGGCTCGATTCGGGCGACATCAAAGCCATCTTCTGGAAGCAGTTCTTCGAGAAATACCAGAAAGCCTACCCCAACATCACGACCCAGTACGACGGCCTGCCCTGGAACGAGATCTCCAAGATCGTGCCGCTCGGCATTCAGAACGGCAACCTGCAGGATGTCTTCTCGCTGCCGCCGGGCGTCACCGCGGCGCAGGCGTTGGGCGAAGGCTGGCTCCGCGCACTGGATGACCTCATCCCCGACCTGGCGGAGCACAAGGCCAAGTTCCCGCCCGGCTCGTTCGTGGAGGGGATCAACGTCTTCAATGGCAAGACCTACTCGATGCCCCACAGCACCAGCAAACGCTCTGGCAGCCTGCTGCTCTACAACGAAGGTTATCTGAAAGAAGCCGGCCTCGATCCGCTCGCCAAACGCTGGTCGTATGACGATTTCCGGGCGGCCGCCAAGAAGTTGACCACGCAAGGCGCGGGCAAGTACTACGGCTTCGTCATCGGCGGCAACCAGCTCGGACGCTGGGGCATTGTCGTGGCCGACATGGCGAGCTATTCCGGCGCGCCCAATATGAGCTTCATCAACCTGAAGAACGGCGAATACTTCTTCACGCAAGACCAAGTGATCGCGGCCATCGAGTTGCTGCTGGCGCTGAAGGCCGATGGCAGCATCTTCCCCGGCTATCTCTCGATCAACGCGCCGCAAGCCCGCGCCCAAATCTCGCAAGGCTCCGTTGCGATGATCCTGCAAGGGCTGTGGTGTCTGCCGCAGTGGAAGACCGAGAATCCGAAGTTCACCTACGGCACGGCCTTCACCCCGGCGGCCGATCCGGCCAAGGCAGGCTTCATCTATGCAGGTCCCGGCGGCAACAACGAGATGTGGGTCTACGCCAAGAGCAAAGTGCCCGAAATCGCGGCGGACATCCTCTACTACCGCACAACGCTCGAAGGGCAGTTGGCCTGGAACAAGGTGTGCGGCGTCTCCGATCTGGCGCTCTTCCCGGCGGCCAAAGAAACGGCCAGCGACGACGCGTGCGATATCAAGGCGTTGGAAACCCAAGAGGCCAGCTACCGCATTGCGCCATCGGCAGCCGTGCGCAACCCGGAAATTGCCAAAGTCAACCTGGAAATCAAAAGCGTCACGCCCACCTTCGAGCAGGTCATCCAGGGCCTCATGTCGGGGCAGCTCACCGACGTGAAGAAGCAGATGAAGGATACCAAGGACGCCTACGAGAAGGAGCTTGATCGGGCGATCAAAGCCGCGGCAGACAAAGGCGCCAAAGTCTCCCGCAACGACTACGTCTTCCCGAACTGGGACCCGACCAAAGATTACCTCGACGCCGAGTACAAGGCGCTGGGCAAGTAGGACGAGAGACCCTAAAGGTCTGCGAGACCTTTAGGGTCTGCGTAAGGAGCCTCGATGGAAACCGCCATCGCCCCCCCCCGGCTTGGCGCGACGCGCCTGCGTTCCGGCGCACGCAAGAGCCTGCCCCGCCGCATCTGGAACGCGCGCTGGTGCTATCTGTTCATGGCCCCGGCGTTGATCCTGGCGGGGATGTTCACCTTTTACCCGATCATTTCGTCGTGGCAGTACAGCTTGCTGCAATGGTCGGGCTTCACCGCGCAAAAGACGTTCATCGGCCTGGCGAATTATGCCGAGATCATCCAGGATAAGTACTTCTGGGATGCATTCCGCCGCGCCTTCCAGTTCATGCTCGTCAGTATGCCGATCAAGCTGACGATCGCGCTGCTGCTGGCAATCGTGCTGAACAACCAGGCGCTCAAGCTCTCGCCGGTCTTCCGTACGATGTTCTTCCTGCCGGTGGTCACCACGGCGGCGATTGTCGGCATCCTGATGACCTTCATCTTCAGCCCGTTCAACGGCCCGATCAACGGCATCCTGCGCGACCTGCGGCTGATCCAGACACCGATTGACTTTCTGGGCGATCCCAGGACCGTGCTCTGGACGGTGATCGGCATCGAGATCTGGAAATGGCTCGGCCAGCCGATGATCTACTGGCTGGCGGCGTTGCAGACGATCCCGCGCGAAATCTACGAAGCGGCGAAGGTAGACGGCGCGGGCTGGTGGCCGCAGTTACGCCACATCACCATCCCGATGCTGGTGCCCTTCGCCATCGTGATCATGCTGATTACCGCGGTCGGCACGCTGCATGTCTTCCCGCTCGTCCAGACCTTGACGGGCGGCGGGCCATTCTTCGCCACCGAAGTGATGGAAATTTACATCTACCGCACAGCGTTCGGCGGTGCGACAGGAATGGCGACCCCGCGACTGGGGTATGCCTCGGCAGCCGGGGTTGTATTCGGCATCACCATCATGGCGCTTGCACTGCTCCAGGCTGTAGGCGTGCGCCGGCTGCGCGATTTCCGCAGCGGCTTTAGCAGCAACAATTGAGGGGAGACGCACGCGCATGACCGCCCTACCGACCCCCATCGCTCGACCGCGGGCGAACCGCCAGCCGTGGCTCCGCGGCTCCACCATCCGCGCGCTGATCACCAGCGCGATCCTGCTGCCCATCTGCGTCCTATGGATCTATCCGTTCCTCTGGATGGTCTCTGCATCGCTCAAGACCAACATGGAGATCTTCGGCGGGCTGGGTCTGATCCCGCAGGCCCCGCAGTGGCAGAACTACCTGCGCGCCTGGGAGCAGGCCCGCGTCGGCCAATACTTCATGAACAGCGTGTATGTCACCGTGTCGTCGGTGATTCTGGTCGTTTTCTGTACTTCGATGATCGGCTACGTGCTGGGACGTTACGCCTTCCCCGGCAAACGGATCGTATTCGGGCTGTTCGTGGCGACGGTATTTATCCCGGCCGGCTACACCATCATCCCCGTGTTCGAGATGGTGAACCGGCTGGGGTTGGGCGACACCCTTTGGGGCGTGATCCTGGCGCAAAGCGGCGGCGCGCACGTGCTCTATATCCTGCTCTTCGCCGGCTACTTCAGCCAACTGCCGCGCGAGCTGGAGGAGGCCGCGGTGATGGATGGCGCCGGGTTCGTGCGCGTCTTTGCGCAGGTGATGCTGCCGTTGGCGACGCCGATCATGGCGACCGTCATCATCATGCACTTCATCGCCTCATGGAACGATTTTCTGCTGCCGCTCGTGCTCACCCTCTCGCGACCTGAATTGCGCACGCTGTCGGTCGGCATGTACTCCTTCCGGGGCGAATACTACGTGGATTGGAGTGGCATGGCCGCGGCCGCCTCCATCGCCCTGATGCCGATCATCCTGGTCTTCCTGGTGATGCAGCGTTACTTCGTGGAGGGGATCGCCGGCGCGGTGAAACAGTGAGTGCGCGGCCCGATCGAAGCCCCGAATCCCCGGTTTGCCAGGCCATCCAATCTGGCGTATGATGGGCGCGGCTGTCGCGCAATGATTCGGGGCGCGCTTGCCGCCATCACTTGACCAGGATCAGACCATGACCTTTCCCACGCTTCCCAAAGACCTGCTCGTCCAACGCCTGCAGCCGCCCACCGGCCCCATCCGCATGGTGCTGGATACCGACACGTACAACGAAATTGACGACCAGTTCGCCGTCGTCTACGCCTTGCGCTCGCCCGAAAAGCTCACGGTGGAGGCGCTCTACGCCGCGCCGTTCACCAACGATCGCTCGACCGGGCCGGGCGACGGCATGGAAAAGAGCTACGATGAGATCGTGCGCCTGTTGGATCGGCTGCATGTCGCGCCCGCGGGCTTCGTCCACCGCGGCTCGACGGCCTACCTGGGCAGCCGGCCAGAGCGCAGCCCCGCGGCGCTTGACCTGGTGGCGCGGGCGATGGCCGCGCCCGACGACGACCCGCTGTATGTGGTCGCAATCGGCGCGATCACAAACGTCGCGTCGGCGCTGTTGATCGAACCGGAGATCCTCCGCAAGATCGTGGTGGTGTGGCTGGGGGGCAATCCCCACGCGCTGCCGCACACCGTCGAATTCAACCTGATGCAAGATGTGCCGGCCGCGCGCGTCATCTTCGACAGCGGCGTGCCGTTCGTCCATGTGCCCTGCCTGGGGGTGGCCTCGCACCTGCTGACCACCGAAGCCGAGTTGGCCGAGACGCTCGCCGGCCGCAACCCGATCTGCGATTTCCTCTATGAGCGGTTCTGCGAGTACAGCGCCGATCACTTCGCCTACGGCAAGGAAATCTGGGATGTGGCGGCCGTCGCCTACCTGCTCGATGAGCGCTGGACCCCCTCACGGTTGGTGCCCAGCCCGCGGCTGCTGGGCGAGTGGCAGATGGGCGTGGGCGGCAAGCTCTACTTCGAGCCGGCCCCGGAGCGCCATCCCATCCGCGAGCTGTGGTTCGCGCGGCGCAACCCGATCTTTCGGGATTTGTTCACGAAATTGCAGAGGATTCCTGCATGACCCGGACGGTGAGTTGAGAATTTGTGGCGTCGTATTGCCCGTCAAAGTATCATCTCAATAATCCGGGGAGCCGCTAGCCTGAATTCCAGGACGCCCC
>CAZYHE010000240.1:0-7029 GCA_964647225.1 uncultured Anaerolineales bacterium | reverse complement strand
ACGCCTATGCCGCTACAATTCAAGGGGGACGCGGCATGACTTTCTGCAAGATCCCGAGGGGCACGAGATCATGCACGACCACACCCTGTCACCCCGCCACCGTCTCCCCTGTCTCCCGCACCAGCCGCGCCGCGGCAAAAGTCAGCACGCCGCCCAGGCTGTAGAGCACGATGTTGAGGATGAACGGCAAGTTGCGGTTGACTTCCGACATCTGGCCGGCGATCCAGCCGAAGGGAGAGGTGAAGAGGATCATGATGACGTACACGATCGCCATGATGCGCGCCCGCTCTTTGGGATCCACCACGAGGACCACCAGCTTGTCGAGCAGCGCGGTCGCGACCGGCAGGGTACACGCCTCCACGACCACGGCGAGCGCCAATAGCCCGAAGCTGCCGACCGGAATGACGACCAGGATGGCCTGGCTGAGCAGGACGCCGATGAAACCGAGGAACATCGGCTTGTAGACGTTCGTCGTGCGCAGCCGCGGCATCACCAGAAAGAAAATCAGCAGCTTGATGATCGAACCGGCCGAAAAGTAGAGCGCCAGATATTGGTCGGGGAGCAACAGCTTCTCGGTCGCCAGGATCGCCCAGAAGGTGCTGCTGACCATCCGGGAGATGCTCAAGATGATGAGGAGCGCGGCAGTCAACAGGAGCGCGGGTGAGGCCAACACCTGCTTCAGCACCGCCGGGTATTCGGCGAGCACTGCGCTCCAGGGCTGATTGCGCGTCTCAGCCATGCGCACCACCCCCTGTTTAGTCTCGGTCGTCATCGCGTTGGTGGCGATGAACTTGGCCGTCATCATCACAAAAGAGAAGATGAAGAAGCCGCGCACGGTCGGCACCAGCGAGAAACGCTCGATCAGCAGGCCGCCAAACGGTGCGATGAAGGCGACGATCAGGTTAGCGATGTAGATCCAGGCGTAGACATCTATCAGCAGCTTCGGATCGGTATCCTCCACCATCAGGCACGTCCACGAGGTGTGCGAGATGCGCCAGACGCTGTTGAAGACGGCCGCGACTAGAAAGTAGTTGAAGTTCTGCGAGACGGCCCAGATGAGACACGGGATGCTCCACGAGACGAAGTCGGAGAGCATCGTGGCGCGGCGGCGGCCCAGCTTGTCGGTAATCGCGCCGCTCATCATGGCCCAGAAGATCTGGCAGACCAGGCCGATGCTCGTCACCAGGCCGATCTGCGCGTCGGTCAGGCCGAGCGCCAGCATGTAGACGGAGACATAGGGGGCATACAGGTTGTAGGGGATGCCCCACAACGGTTCGGTGAAGACGCACCCGCGTGCGTTGCCGCGCAGCTCGCGCAGCGTTTGGAAAAGGGAGTGATTCATGTCAGGGTCGCGGCTCCAGGGGCTTGAACAAAGAGAACGGCGATTCGCTATCGGCAGCAGATGCACGCATACGCGCCATCTCCTCGGAACGATCCACGGCCTTCACCAGCCGGCCGGCGGCAAAGGTCAGCTCATGCACGGTGCGATATTTCCACGGCGGGTGAAATCCCATATGCACATAGTGATCCCAGATGAAGTCCGCGCCCAAGGTCAGGCTCCCGGTGTATGAAAGCACCGCACCGATGTTTTGATACACGAAACAGCCATCCGATTCCGAATAGCGCGGCCGCACGCCGTAAACTGCCGGGCCGGCTCCGCGCTCGGCCGCCTCGCGCGGCTCGCCGGTCAGGCCGATGAAGACGGTTGTCAGGCGCAGAACTTCGGCCAGTTCGCCGCCTTCCCCCGGCCCGGCGGCCCGTTCTGCAGCAACCTCGAAAGCGCAGTAATACCCCTGCCAGCAACCGGTCGAGAACATGATCGGCTGCAACCCATGCGCAGCCGGGTCGAAGAGCGCCGGGCCATCCCAGCCCACCACCCCATACTCGCAATCACGATAGCTGATCTTGTCGCTGATTTGTGCGGTCATGCCGCCTCCTGAAGCCGTAGCGCAAGTTGACGACCTGCCCTGCACCACTCGAAGATGTTCGTAGTGCGCACTTTAGTGCGCTGAAGCGCACACTACAAACGCGCCATTGCTTCTTCCAGCACGCGCCACGCCACCTCGCGCTTGCCCATCAATGGCAGCGCCGCTTGCCGGCCATCGGCAAAGAGCAGCGTCACCCGGTTGTCGTCCGAGCCGAAGCCGCTGCCCGGCTCGGTCACGTCGTTGGCGACGATTATGTCGAGTTGCTTAGCTGCCAACTTGACTGCCGCGTTCGCCAATAAGTCCTGTGTCTCGGCCGCGAAGCCGACCACGACCGCCGGCCAGCCGGCCGCCCCGCGGCGCGCCGCGACCTCGCCCAGGATGTCCGGGTTGCGCACCAGGCGGAGGGTCAGTTCCTCCTGGCCCGGCGTCTTCTTGATCTTCTGCGCTGCGGCCTCGGCGGGTCGGAAATCGGCCACGGCCGCCGCGCCGATGAGGATATCGGTCTGCGGCAGGCGGTCGAGCACGGCCACGCACATCTGGACCGCGGTGCGGACGCGCACGCTCTCCACACCATAGGGCACGGCCACGGCCAGCGGCGCGTGGATCAGCGTCACGGCGGCACCCAGATCGCGGCCCGCCTCGGCCAACGCCACGCCCATCTTGCCGGAAGAGGCGTTGGTGATGTAGCGCACCGGGTCGAGCGGCTCTTGTGTGCCGCCGGCCGTCACCACGACGCGGCGACCCGCCAACGGCCCCCCGCGTGCGAAGACCGCGCGCGCCGCAGCCAGGATCTCAGCCGGCTCGGCCATCCGCCCGACGCCCAGCGCGCCCGACGCAAGCCGGCCTTCGCCCGGCCCCACCTGCACTGCGCCGCGCGCCCGCAGGCTGGCCGCGTGCGCCTGGGTCATCAGATTGGCCCACATGTGCGACTCCATGGCCGGGGCCAACACCCAGGGCACATGCGTCGCCAGCAGCGTGGCGGTAAGCAGATTGTCGGCCAGCCCCAACGCCAGCTTGGCCTGCGTGTTGGCGCTCAGCGGCGCGACGATCACCAGGTCGGCGGCCGCGGCCATCTGCACGTGCGGGATCGGCTGGCCGCCCGGCTCGGTCCACATATCCACGCGCGCAGGCCGGCCGCTGAGCGCGCTGAACGTCAGCGGCGCGACGAACTTCGCCGCAGCTTCCGTCAGGATGACATCCACCTGCGCGCCCGCCTGCACGAGCTTGCTGCAGAGGTCGGCCGCCTTATAGGCCGCGATCCCGCCGGTGACGCCGAGCAGGATCTTCTTACCATCGAGGAGTGGATCGGTCATAGGTTCCTTCGTTCACTATTTGTCACCATTGTAACAGGAACGGCGTGAGTGTGCAATTGGCGCGCGCGGTGAGTCGTGCTATAATCTGCTCCCGATGCGAGGTCGGCGCTATGGCAAACACATCACTGTTTCCGGCAGAAGATGCATACGCAGCAGCCCGCGCCGCGGTTGCGTGGGCCGATTCGAGCGATCATGGGTGGCTGCGCCTGGCCGGCCGCGACCGGCGCGACTTCTTGCAGCGGCTTTCGACCAACGATTTCCGCAAGCTGACGCCGGGCGGCGGCCTGCTGACCGCCGACTTCAACTTGTTTGAACTGGCTCGGCGCCCAAAAACAGGGGCGTACTATCGGAGACCGACCAGAGCCAGCGGTTGTTTGATCTCACTGCAAAGGATTCCTGACCCATGCCCGATCTTCGCATCACCCGGCTGGCCCACACCCTCGTGGATTATTCGACGCGGGTGCAGGCCGGCGACCAGGTGCTCATCTCTGCCACGCCGGCCGCGGCGCCGCTGGTGCAGGAGCTTTACAAGCTGATCCTCCAGCGCGGCGCGCATCCGCTGCCGATCATCGAATTGCCGGGCCTCCCGGCGCTCTTCCTGGAACACGCCAACGAAGCGCAACTTCGCTACGTCTCACCGGTGCTGAAACAGATCATCGAGACCTTCGACGTGCGGATCGCGATCCGTTCGGATAGTAACACGCGCGAGCTTTCGGGCGTGGCTCCGGCCCGCCAGGCCGCGCGGGCGCAGGCGATGCGGCCGCTGATGAAGACCTCGATGGAACGCAGCGCGACCGGCGCATTCCGGTGGAACGTCGTGCTGTTTCCCACCGATGCCTACGCGCAAGACGCCGAAATGTCGCTGGCCGACTTCGAGGAGTTCGTCTACGGCGCGTGCCTGTGCAACGAGACCGACCCGGTGGCGGCGTGGCAGCAGGTGGAGGCGCGCCAGCAGCTTTTGGTGGATTGGCTCAAGGGCAAACATGAGGCGCACCTGGTCGGCCCCGACACCGATCTGACCGTCGGCATCGCCGGACGTACCTTCGTCAATTCGACCGCCACGCACAACATGCCCAGCGGCGAGCTTTTCACCGGGCCGGAAGAAACCAAAGTCAACGGCCACGTGCGCTTCACCTTCCCCGCGATCACCCAGGGCCGCGAGGTGGCCGACGTCCGGCTCTGGTTCGAAGAAGGGGTCGTGGTCAAGTGGTCGGCCGCCAAAGGCGAAGATTTCTTGACGCAAATGCTCAACACCGATCCCGGCGCGCGGCGGCTGGGCGAGTTCGCGTTCGGCACGAACTTCGGCATCCAACGCTTCATCAAGAATATCCTGTTCGACGAAAAGATCGGCGGCACAGTTCACGTGGCGCTCGGCAAGGGCTACCCGGAGACCGGCTCGCTGAACGACTCGGCGATCCACTGGGACATGATCTGCGACCTGCGCCAGGGCGGCGCGGTGACGGTGGACGGGATGCCGTTTATGAAGGATGGGAAGTATTTGCTGTGGGAATGAGCGAATCGGCAAACGGGTGAATCGCGAATGGTTGATGAATCGGTGAGCGAATCCGCAACACGCAATACGCAACACGCGGCCTGGCGGCTGGTGATCCACGGGGCCGCTTCGGGCGCGCTGAACATGGCCGTGGACGAGGCGATCTCGCGCATGGTGGCCGACGGGGCGGCTCCGCCGACGCTGCGTTTTTACGCCTGGACCCCGCCGTGCGTCTCGCTGGGCCGTCATCAGCCCGCGGCGGCGGTGGATGCGGCCCGCTGCCGCGCGTTGGGATATGAGATCGTGCGCCGGCCCACCGGCGGCCGCGCCATTTTGCACACGGATGAATTTACCTACAGCGTCATCGCGCCCCCCGATCAGCCGCCCATGCAAGGGCTGGTGCTCGATAGCTATCTGCGGCTCAGTCGCGGGCTGGTGGCGGGGCTGGCGCGGCTCGGCATCGCGGCGGAACCCGCGCCGGCGACCAATCGCGCCGGGCCAAACGCTTCGGCCGCCTGCTTCGAGGTTCCCTCGGCGCACGAACTGGTCGCCGCGGGGCGCAAGCTCCTCGGCAGCGCGCAGAACCGCCGCGCGAAAGTGGTGCTCCAACACGGCTCGTTGCCGCTCCACGGCGATCTGACGCGGCTGGTGGCGTGCCTGGCGCTGCCCGACGAGGCGGAGCGCGAGAAACTGCGCCGCGCGCTGATAGATCATGCCGGCACGGTCGAACAAGTCCTGGGCCGGCGGGTCAGCTTCGACGAAGTCGCGGCCGCGATGCAGGCGGGTTTCGCCGCGGCGCTGGAGCTGACGTTGATCCCCGGTGAGCTTTTGCCCGCCGAGTTGGCGCTGGCCGACCAACTGGTTCACCAGCAATATGGCACACCGACCTGGACCGAACGTGTATGAATGCGAACTCGACGCTTCAACCTGAAGAAGCGCCCAAACTACACGAATACAGCGCGGCGGGCGGCATCGTGTGCGATGAAGCTGGCCGCGTCCTGCTGATCGAACGGCTGGTGCTGCGCAACGGCAGCCTGGTTCACGAGGTGCGTCTGCCCAAAGGCCATGTCGAGGCGGGCGAGACCGACGAGCAGGCGGCGCTGCGCGAGGTCTGCGAGGAGACTGGCTACTGCGGCCTGCAGGTCGTGGCCGACCTGGGGGATGATTTCACCCACTTCACCCACAACGGGGTGTCCGTCCGCCGCCGCGAGCACTACTACCTGATGCGGCTCACCGACGCCCATCGGGGCGCGCCAGCCTTCGACAGCCCGCACGCCGAGGAGGCGCTCTTCCGGCCGCGTTGGGCTGCCGACCTGGCGCAGGCCGAACAGCAGATCACCTTCGATTCGGAGCGGCGCTTCGTCCGCCGGGCGCTTGGCATCACCCCGGCGCACTGAATCCGACCCAAACCGTTCACCATGGACAAGACCATGCCATCCGTCGGACTACTCACACTGGAAATCTACATCCCTGGCGTCACCTCGCTGAAAGAAAAGCGCGGGATCGTCAAGCCGTTGGTGGCCCGCATCCGCAAGGAATTCAACGTCTCGGTGGTCGAGTCGGAAGACCACGACCAGTTCGGGCACACCATCCTGGCGGTCGCCGCGGTGTCGGCCAGCCCCGACTACCTCCACGGCCAGCTTCAGCGCGTCGCCGAAGCGGTTGCGGCCTGGCGGCTGGATGCAGAGCTGGTGGATTATCAGATCGAGATGTTGTAGCGCGACCCGATCATCTGCTTGCGTGTGCGCGAGCCTATTTGCCCGCACTGCTCGACCGTGTTATACTCGTGACCATGCACCGAACACAGACCATGCTTTCTCGGCTGCTGCTCCTACTCCTACTCGTGACCCTACCTTCCCGCGTGGACGCGGCCGGCTTCTCGCGCGTTTTCGCCGGCCCGGCCGATCCGCCCGGCGAACGCCCCGCGGCGCAAACCGCCGTCGGCTACGTCTACACGCTCCAGGCCGGGGACACCCTGTGGGACATCGCGGCCAGCCATCGGATCACCGTCGAGGCGCTGATCGCCGCCAACACCGTCGCCAATCCGAACCTGCTGCGGCCGGGGGATCAGGTTTTCGTGCCGGCCGCGGCCGTGACGATGGCGCGCAAGCCGGTCGCCCCCCCACCACCGCCGGCGAAACCCGCCCCACCGCCCCCCGCAGCGCAGGCGCCCGTCGCGCCCCAAGCTGCGCCGGCCAGCGCGCCGCTGCCCGAACCGACCGAATGGGCCGCGCTCCTCGTCCGGCTGATGAACGAGAAGCGGGCCGCGGCGGGCATCGCGCCCCTGGCCTGGTCG
>CAZYHE010000239.1:0-7097 GCA_964647225.1 uncultured Anaerolineales bacterium | reverse complement strand
GTCAGCCGCCCCACCTGCGCCGGCCCCGGCCAGCAGCGCACCGATCAGCGGCGCGCCGTTGACCCCGGCCGAACGCGCCCGCCTGGCCGGCGCGCGCCAGGCCGGGGGGCAGGTCTGGCGGATCGAGTTTACGCCGGCCTCCGAGCTGGCGCAGCGCGGGGTCAACGTCAACGAAATCCGTTCCCGCCTGCAACGCCTGGGCGAGTTGATTCGCGCCGCGCCGAACATCACGCCGCAGGGCGGCATCGCCTTCGAGTTCCTACTGGCGACGCCCGCCGACCCGGCGGTATTTGCCGGATGGGCGGACGATGGGGTGCGCACCACCGCCTTCCACGAAGCCGCGCCGGAACCCGAGGTCACAGTCGCGCCAGAGCCAGTCGCCGCGCCGACTCCCAGCACACCGCGGGCGGCGCCCCCAGCAGTGGCGCCACCCCAGGGAGAGCCGGCGCTCCCGCCGACCACCGTGGTGCGCGTGGATCTGGCGCGGCTGGATGGCCTGATGCAGATGGTCGGTGAGCTGGTCATCAGCCGGGCGCGGTTGGAAGACAACCTGCGCCGGATGGCACAGACCGCGGCCGTCACTCCGCGATGGCACGCGCTGCAAGAGACCAACCTGGCGATGGAACGCCAAATCCGCGACCTGCGCGAAGGGGTGATGCGCCTGCGCCTGGTGCCCATCGGCGAGGCGTTCGAGCGGATGCAGTTTGCGGTGCGCGACCTGGCCCGCGAAAGCGGCAAGTCGGTCGCCCTGACCCTGAACGGCCAAACTACTGAGATTGACAAGTATGTCGTCGAGCGGATGCTCGATCCGCTGCTGCACCTGGTGCGCAACGCCGTCAGCCACGGCATCGAGCCGGCCGCCGAACGGGTCGCCACGGGCAAGCCGCCGCAGGGACGCATCGCTTTGCGCGCGGCCACGGCCGGCGATTCGGTGATGCTCGAGATCGAGGATGACGGCCGCGGCATGGACCTTGCGCAGATCGCGCAGCGCGCGCGGGCCGCGGGCCTGCTCGCCGCCGACGCGCCGCTCGATCTCCCCGGCGCGCTCGACATCATCTGCGCGCCCGGCTTCTCGACCCGCGACGAGGCCGACCTGGCAAGCGGCCGCGGGGTCGGCATGACGGTCGTCCGCAACACCGTGCAGGAGTTGGGGGGCACGCTGGCGCTGTGGACCGAGCGCGGCCGCGGCAGCCGTTTCACCATTGAGTTGCCGCTGACGTTGGCGATCGTGGATGCGTTGATCGTCTCGGCCGGCGGGCAGACTTTCGCCATGCCGCAGCCCTCGGTACGCGAGGTGGCCGAGGTGCAGCCGTCGGCCGTGACCGTGATGGAGCACAATGAGCTGATCAGCTATCGCGGGGGCGTGCTGCCGGTGCTGCGGTTGGCGCGGCTCTTCGGCCTGCCCGATGAGGCCAACTGCGCCTTCAACCTGCTGGTCGTCGGCGCCGGGTTGAGCGCGATCGGCATCGCAGTCAGCCACATCCACGGGCTGCGCGAGATCGTGGTGCGCGCCGTCACCGATCCGCTGATCCGTACGCCCGGCATCGCCGGCGCCACCGAGCTGGGCGATGGCCGCGTTGTCCTGATCCTGGACGCGCAAGCCCTGGCGCGCTTGGGCCGCGAGGCGGCTGCACATGCTGCACACAATGGTAAGAATGGGTAGGTGTGCGTATTTCGTATTTCGTATTTCGTAGTACGTATTTCGTAGTGCGTAACGTATGATACGCAACACGCAACACGCAACACGCAATACGCAATACGCAACCATAGACGGAGGTTTCATATGCCTGATACTGTCGCCCGCGCGGAACCGTACATCCTGTTCGAGTTGGCCGGCACGAGCTATGGCGTGCGGAGCCAGATCGTGCAGCAGATGGAGATGGTCGAGCACATCACCCCGGTGCCGAATGCGCCGGAGTTCGTCGAGGGGGTCATCTTCCTGCGCGGCCAGGTGATCCCGGCCATCAACCTGCGCCAGCGTTTCGGGTTCCCGAAAGCGCCCTACGACCTGCGCACCCGGCTGATCGTCGTGCGCGCCGGGGGCCGCACCGTGGGGCTGATCGTGGACACCGCGCGTGAATTCGTGCCGATCGCCGGCGAGGCGATCCAGCCGCCGCCGGAGGGGATCGCCGGGCTGAGCGGCCACTATCTCTCCGGCATCGCGACCCTGGGCGGGCGCCTGGCGCTGATCCTCGACATCGAGGCGGTGATCAGCCAGGGCGAAGCCCTGCCGAACCCGGCCTGATCTTTCTCAAGGAGGATATTCTTATGCCGCTCTTTTCTCGTGCATCCGATAACAATCTGACTGTGGAGATCGCGCGCGTGCGTGACCAGGTGGTGCAGATCACACGCGGCGCCGACGAAGTGAACCGGATTGCCGACCAGGTGACGGAGGGCGCGACTGCGCAGGGCCGCTCGCTGGATGATCTCGTCAGCGGCATCAACCAGATGGCCGCCTCCCTCAAGGAGACCGCGAGCCAGGCGGAGTCGGTCGCCAGTTCGACCGAAGAGCTAGGCTCCTCGATCAACGAGATGGCCGCCTCGACCGAGCAGATGGCGGGCAACACGGTCACGCTGGCTTCCGCGGTCAACCAAACCGCTGCTTCCATCCAGCAAATCACCGCCGCCATCCAGAGCCTCACCGGCTCGGCGCAGGAGATGGCGACTTCGGCTACTGAAGTCACCGGCGCGATGACCGAGATCGCGGCTTCGGTCAAGGGGGTCGCCGCCGACACCGAGGCGCTCACCACATCGGTGAACCAGACGGCCGCCTCCATCGAAGAGCTGGCGCGCTCGGTGCAGGGGGTGTCGGCCAACGCCGATGATCTCACCAGCGCCGCCGAAGAGACCTCCGCCTCGATCAACGAGATGGCCGCCTCCATCGAAGAGGTGTCGGCCACGGCCGAGAACCTGGCGGCGTCGGTCGAAGAAACCTCGACCACGGTCGAGCAGTTGGCGCGCTCGATCCAGGGGGTGGCGCAGAACGCCTCCCGCATCAGCGACGCCGCGCAGGCCAGCGCCAGCAGTGCGACCCAGTTGGATCGTTCCATTCGCGCCGTCGCCGCGCTCGCCAAGCAGGCCGACGAAACCACGCGCCGGGTGGCGCGCGATGCGGCCGAAGGGGGCAGCACGACGGAGAAATCCATCCAGGGCCTCGTGCGGGTGCGCGACACGATGAGCCAATCGGCCACGGTGATTCGCGAGATGGGCCGGCGTTCCAACGAGATCGGCAGCATCGTGGACACGATCAACCTGATCGCCGAACGCACGAACCTGCTCTCGCTGAACGCGTCCATCGAGGCGGCGCGCGCGGGTGAGGCCGGCCGCGGCTTTGCGGTGGTGGCCGAAGAAATCCGCAACCTGGCCGACCGTTCGGCTAAGGCGACCGCCGATATCAGCGCGATCATCAAGGCGCTGCAGGAGATTACCGGCGAAGCCGTGGCATCATCCAATGAAGGGCTGCGGGTGGCCGAAGAAGGCAGCCGGCAGGCCGAGGGTGGGCTGGAAGCGTTGCGCAAGATCCTGAGCGGGATCCAGGACACCGCGCAGGTCGTGTCACAAATCTCGCGCGCCACCGATGAGCAGCTCACGGCCGGCCAGAACGTCGTCAGCTCGGTGAACGCGACCGCCGAGCAGTCGCGCCAGATCTCCGCGGCCACGGCAGAACAATCCAAATCCGCGGCGAACATCGTCCAGGCGGTGGCGCAGATGCGTAAGATCAGCCAGCAGGTGGCGCAGGCGATGAGCGAGCAGGGCCGGGCCGCGCGCGATATCATCAAGGCGGCGCAGAGCACCCTGGCGCAGGCGTCGCAGGTGCGCAAGGCGACGATCGAGCAGACCAAGAGCGCGGCCCAGGTGACGCAGGCGGCCGATTCGATGCGTCGCGGCGCCGTCAACACGACTCGTGCGGTGGGCGAACAGGCGACGGCCGCCAACCAGGTCGCCAAAGAGGCCGACCGTCTGACGCGCGTGATCATCGGTGTCAGCAAGGCGATCAATGAGCAGGCCACCGGCGCCAACCAGATTACGAGCGCGGTCGAGAGCATGCGCCGTCAGGCGGACCAGTTGGCGAAGGCGATGATGGAGCAGAACCGCGCCGGCAAGGACATGACCACGGCTGCCCAGAGCACGACCAAACAGATCAACCTGATCACCCGTGCCAACCGGGAGCATTCGACCGTGGCCGCGCAGATCCTCAATGGGTTGAACGACATCCGCCGCATCGCTGAACGCAACACGCAGGGGGTCAAAGATACGAAGCGCGCCACGGTGGGCCTCCAGGAGCAGACACAGGCGCTGGCGGGCAGCATGGACAAATTGGGGCGAAAGGGGTAGAATAGCGCACGTCAATACATTGCGCTGTAGGGACAAGCGGGAAACCTCGCCCCAGCATTCAGGACAGAGGAGTGGGCTATGGCGCCACCGGACAACGACCTCGGCATCTTCACGACCGATGAGCGGCTGGTCATCCGCTCCTGGGATGCGTGGCTGGCCTGGGTGACCGGCATCACGCCGGCCACCGCGGTCGGCCAACCGCTGACCGCGGTGGCGCCCGACCTCTCCGCGCGGCGGCTGCTCGACCGCTTTCAGCGCGTCGTGGATCACGGCACCGTCGAAGTCCTGGCGCCGGCCTTTCACCATTACCTGATCCCCTGCCCACCGCGCGACCCGTCGGCGCACTTCACCCAGATGCAGCAGCGGGTGACGATTGCGCCGTTGCGCGAAGAGATGCGCGTCATCGGCGTGATCGTCACGATCGAGGACGTGACCGCCCGGCTCGACCGCGAGCACGCCCTGGCCGCGGCGCTCGCCAGCCCCGATGAAGGCGCCCGGCTGCGTGCCGCCGAGGCGCTCGCCCGTGAAGCAGAAAGCCCCACCGCGCTGATGACCGCGCTCGGCGATGAGAGCTGGCGGGTGCGCCGCGCCGCGGCCGACGGCCTGGCCCGCCGCGCCGGCGATGACACCGTCACCGAGCTTCTGCGCACCCTGCGCAGCCAACACGACAATCTTAGCGTCTTGAACAGCGCATTGCAGGTGTTGGCGATGAGCGATGTGGACACCGTGACGCCGCTCATCGCCCTGCTGAGTGATCCAGACACCAACCTGCGCATGTACGCGGCGCTGGCGCTCGGCCAGCAGCGCGAACGCGGCGCTGTCCCCGCGCTGATCGCCGCACTGCAAGACGCGGATGTCAACGTCCGCTATCACGCGGTCGAGGCGTTGGGGCAACTGCGCGCGGCCGAGGCAGTCGGGGCGCTGACCGCCATCCTGGAGACGGCCGACTTCTTCCTGGCGTTTCCGGCCATTGATGCGCTCGTGCGGATCGGCGACAGCGTGGCCGCGCCAGGCATCGCCCGGTTGCTGGCCGACGAGTTACTGGCCGCGCCCGCGGCCGAGGCGTTGGGCCAGCTCGGCGGCGAGGAAGCGGTGACGCCGCTGGCCCATGCGCTCAATCTCGGCAGCGCGCCGGCGGCGGTCGTGGCCCGTGCGCTCGCCAGCCTCCACGATCGCTACCAGGCGGCCTACGGCGAGGGCGCACACATCGCCGATCTGGCGCGACAGGCGATCCAGCCCGCGGGCATGAAGGCGTTGCTGGATGCCTTGCCCGCGGCCGCCGCCGATGACCTGCGCTGTCTGGCCCTCGTGCTCGGCTGGCTGGAAGGGGTCGCGGTCGAACGCGCGCTCACCCGGTTGCTGGGTCAGCCGACTGCGCGCAAAGAGGTGATCGAGGCGCTGGCGCGCCACGGCGCGCGCGTAAATGATCTCCTGACCGAGCAGTTGGACGCGCCGGAGGTCGAAACCCGTCAGGCCGCGATCATTGCCCTGGGCCGGATCGGTGACGCGGGAGCCGTGCCGGCCCTGGTGCGGATGTTGACCGAAAGCCCGGAACTGGTCATCGTCACTGCCGGCGCGCTGGCGAAGATCGGTGATCGCCGCGCCTTCGCCGCGCTGCTGGGGCTGATGGGGCACGAAGACGCGTCGGTGCGCCAGGCCATCGTCTCGGCGCTCAACTCCCTCGGCCACCCCGATATGGCGGCGGAGATGGTCGGCCGGCTGCGGGACGCCGACCCGCGGGTGCGCGAATCCGCGGTCAAGATCGCCGGCTATTTCGGTTATGCTGAATGCGTCGAGCTGCTGCTGGCCGCCTGCGCCGATCCCGATCTTAACGTGCGACGGATCGCCCTCGAACACATCCCCTATCTCGACGACCCACGGGGGTTCGCCATCCTCCGGGATGCGCTGCGCCAGCCGCAAGCCGCCGCGCGTGCCGCGGCCGCCCGTGGCCTGGCCCAGGTGGAAGGGACCGCCGCGCTGCAGCCGCTGCTCGCCGCGCTGGAGGATCGCGACCCCTGGGTGCGCTACTACGCCGCGCGCTCGTTGGGCCGCCACGCCTTCCCCGATGCGTTGGCGGCCCTGGCCCGGCTGGCGCAGGGCGATCCCGCCAACCATGTGCGCGCGGCGGCGTCCGAGGCGTTGGGGCATATCGGCGGCGCGCGCGTCGTCTCGATCCTCGCGCCGCTGGCCGAGTCGGAGGATCGTGACCTGGCGCGCGCGGCGCTCAGCGCATTGGGGCTGGTGAGCCATCCCGACGCGCTGCCGCCGCTGCTGAGTGCGCTCCGCGCGCCGCAGCCCACGCGCCAGTTGGACGCGCTGCGCGCGCTGGCCGAACGCGGGGGCGCGGGCGCGGCCGGCGCGCTGCAATGGGTGGCCGCCGCAGACGCCAGTCCCGCGGTCGCGCAGGCCGCCATCGAGGCGCTGGCGCGACTGGCGACCCCCGAATCGTTGGCCGCGCTGGTGGCGCTGACCGCGGATGAGACGCGCCGCGAGGCCTGCGTCGCCGCGCTGGCGCAGGCCGGCGAAGTCCACGCCGACCAGATCGCGCGCGGCCTGGCCCATGCGCAGCCGGCTGTCCGCTGTGCGACGGTGGAGGCGCTGGCGCGCATGAAGCGGCCGTATGCCTCGGAGCTGCTGGCGACCGCGCTGGATGACCCGGAGGCGGTCGTGCGGCTGGCCGCGGTGCAGGCGCTGGATCGCCTGGGCAGCCGCCGCGCCGAGCGCCAACTGACGGTGCTTGCGCGCCGCGACGCCGACCTGGC
>CAZYHE010000238.1:3120-7171 GCA_964647225.1 uncultured Anaerolineales bacterium | reverse complement strand
ATGCGCGTCACTTTTGCGACTGACGACACTGTGAAGTACGTCGGTCACCTGGACATGGCGCGCGCCTGGGAGCGGGCGATCCGCCGGGCGCGGCTGCCGCTGGCCTATACGCAGGGCTTCAACCCGCAGGCGCGGCTGCACTTCGCGGCCGCGCTGCCGGTCGGCTTCACCGGGCAGGCCGAACTGATAGATGTCTTCCTGGATGCGGCGTTGGAGCCGGCCGACTTCCTGGCGCGCCTGACCCCGGCCCTGCCCGCCGGCATCCGACTGATCGCCGCGACGCCCGTCCCGCGGGAATGGCCGTCACTCCAGGCGGCGGTTTGCGCCGCGCACTACCGGGTGGAGGTCGAGACGGCTGAAGCGGACGCGGCGTTTGCCGAGCGGCTGACGGCGTTCATGGCCCGGCCCGAAGCCTGGCGTGAGCGCCGTCGCGGCAAAGAGGTGGCGCGCTACGATCTGCGGCCCCTGGTGCAGTCGCTGACCTACACCGGGCCGTGCGAGCTTGGCCAATCCTTCGAGACCGTCACCCGCGCCGAAGCCGGCGCCACCGGCCGTCCCGACGAACTGCTGACCGAACTGGGCTACGAAACGGCGCTCCGCCGCATAACACGCGTGGCGCTCGCGTTGGCAGACGACACATCGTAAATCGTACATCGTACATCAACCAGAGGGGGGAATCCATGCGGCTGTTGACTTTCGTGGATCAAGGCGCGCGCCGGCTGGGCGCGTTGGTGGGCGAGCAGGTGGTGGATCTGGCTGCGGCAGGTCTGACGACCGCGGCCGACATGCGGGCGCTGCTCGATGCCGGGCCAGAAGCCTGGGCGCAGTTGGCCGGCGATCTGGCGACCCGAGATTGGGCGCGGTTTGCCCGACCGCTGGCCGGCCTGAAGCTCGACGCGCCGGTGCGGCCGTCGAAGGTCGTTGCCATCGGCCAGAACTACTTCGATCACGTGGCTGAGCAGAACGCGCCGATGCCGGAGCGACCGATCATCTTCACCAAGTTTACGACGACGATCATCGGCGCGGGCGATGAAATCCGCTGGGAACCGGCGTTGTCCGAGCAGATTGACTGGGAGGCGGAGCTGGCGGTGGTGATCGGCCGGCCGGCCCGCCGCGTGAAGGCTGCGGACGCGTATGATTACGTCTTCGGCTACACCGTCGCCAACGACGTGACCGCGCGCGACCTCCAGAAGGGGGACGGGCAATGGGTGCGCGGCAAGTCGCTCGACACCTTCTGCCCGCTCGGCCCGTGGATCGTCAGCCGCGACGAGATCGCCGAGCCGCACGGCCTGCCGATCCGCACGCGCGTGAACGGTGAGACGGTGCAGAACTCGCGCACCGACCAGCTCATCTTCCGCATCCCGACCCTGATCGAATTCATCACGCGGGCCTTCACCCTGCTGCCCGGCGACATCATCTTGACGGGCACGCCGCCGGGCGTCGGCGCCTATCGCAAGCCGCCGCGCTTCCTGAAGAACGGCGATGTGGTCACGGTAGAGGTCGAAGGGATCGGCGCACTGACGAATCAGTGCCGGACGGAGATCGTGTAGGCCCGCCACCTGCGCGGATTACTTGGAGAGCCTCGCCTGGGTTGCCACGGCGAGGCTTTTTGTTGCCTGCTGAGTGCCATCGCTATCAAGCGGCGGCTACATACGGGATCGTCTGCGGCCCCTCTGGCAGCACGCAGATCGTCGCGTTCGGGCCGAACCGGCCCAGAAGTTCAGCCACCGTCTCCTCGATCCGCCGGCACGGCTGGAGCAGCGCTGACCGGATTTGCTCGTCGGTCAGGTTGTCGCTGCGGACGTAGACCGCGGCTTTGAGTTGGATTTGCGCCTGGATTTGCGCCTGCCACTGGTCTTGCTCCAGGAAGCCGGGCGCGGTGATGCGGTCGAGCAGTTCCCGCGGGCTGGCCGCGGCGCGCAGCAGCTTGCCGTAGAGGCCGTGTTCCGGGATGCCGTCCCAGCAGCTCGCCGCGATGATGAGCGCGCCGCCGGGGCGCACCACCTGGGCCGCCGCGCTCATCCCCTTCACCGCCTGGTAGAGGTTCAGGTCGAGCGGGTAGCCGGAGTTGGTGGTGATGACGATGTCGAACGACCGCGGGACGGGGACGAGCGCCGAGCGGCCGACGAACGCGCAGCCGGCCGCGTGCGCCGCCGCCAGGTCGCCCGCAAAGACGCCGGTGATCGCCTTGTCCCGGTTCAACGTGACATTGAGCAGGAAGAGCCGGCCAGCCTGGCGCGCCACCTCCTGCACCTCCTCCCAGATCGGGTTGCCGTGCGTCACGCCCCAGGTCGCCCGCGGATCGGCGATCATCCCCGCGTCGTGGTTGCCCAACACCGTGCGCTGCCCCGCCATCCCCGGCATGATCGCCTTGCCGCCGCCCGAAAAGCCCGCGAAGAAGTGCGGCTCGATGAAGCCGGTCAGCACCTTGAGGTCGCACGCCATCAGCTCGGCGTTCAGCCACGTCTCGTGCCCGCGCGAGGTGACGCCGACGCGTACCTGCGTGGCGGGATCGAAGCTGTTGTTCTGGACGATCCGGTAGCCGTCCACGACCGCGTCCCCCAGCATGGCGCGCAACTCGGCGTCGGTGTTGGGCCGGTGCGTGCCGAGCGCGTTGAAGAGGATCACTTCCACGCCGGGCACGGTCGCCAGCTCGGCCAGGACGGCCGGCAGGAGCAGGTGGTTGGGGGTGGGCCGGGTGATGTCGCTGAAGATGACGCCGACCCGGCAGATGTTGGCGCCGGGCCGGACGAGTTGGGTCAGCGGCGCGGCGGCGATGGGCGAGCGTAACGCCTGGCGCAGGGCGGCGGCCGGGTCGGGCAGGCCGGGCACGAACGCCGGCTCGACGACGGTGATGTTCAGCGAATCGGGCAACTCCAGCGGCAGGCCGGTCTTGCCGTAGGCGAGTCTTATGTGCATAGCAACCTCATGCTCAGATAGGGCAGGTTGTCCCACTTGCCGATGAATTCGTCGTAGATGACGAAGCCGCGGCTTTGATATAGATGCACGGCCCGCGCGTTGTCCTTGACGGCGATCAGGTAGACCGTGGGGATGCCGCGGCCGCGCGCCCAGGCCAGCAGTTGGTCAATCAGCGCGCCGCCCACTCCCCGACCCTGGTGCGCGTCGGCCACCCCCAGGCCGAGTTCGGGCCGGTCGGTGTCCAGCCGCCGGAGAAACGACCAGCCGATGATCGCCCCAGCGTGGCACGCGGCCAAGTCGAAGCGCACGCCGCGGTCGGCCGCGTTGTCGCGGACAATCTCTTCGCACACTTCGAGCGTGGTCGTCTCGCCGAGCGGCCGGAAGGTGCGGATGGATGCGCGGCTGAGGCCGTTATAGAACGCCAGCAAGGCCGGCGCGTCGCCATCTTGCAACTGTCGGAGTTGGATGTCGGCTGATTCTACCATTCTCCAGCGTACCTCACTTGATAGGGCGCGACCGCGTTGACCAGGATGCCCCAGCGTAGCTCGACAAGCTGGCGGATGTGCAGCAGATCGTGCGCGCCCCACGCGGCCAGCAGGTCGCCCGCGGTGATGCTCCCCCACGGCGCCGGGTGGGCGATGTCCCAGTCGGCGACGGTCAGCCCCCGCAGCCAGGCCAGCGAGCGGTCGCGTTCGCGCAGGAAGTTGGCCGCCGACTGCGCCAGGCCGCGCTCGGCGTAGCGCCGTTGCGTCACCCAGCCCGGCGGGTCAATCGGCGCCCACGGCGTATCCGGGCCGGCCAGGACGGCGGCCAGGTGCGCCCGGAAATCTTCGCGTTCCTCGTCGTACAGGTGGTTGACCACCTCGATCACCGACCAACTCGCCGGATCGGGTTTCCAGGCGGCTTGCGCGGGAGAGATGTCGCCCGTCAGTCCACGGATGAGGTGGGCCTGGGCGGCCAATTGGGCGATCTGAGATTCTGGGTTCATCGTGTTTCCTGCCATTGCATCGGTATTGGCTTTGCGAGCGCCTCGCGCCGGGTTATGGTATAATGCGCCCATGATAACCCGATCGCCGCATTGGGTCAAGCGCGGCGGCCGTGGTCTCTTGGAAATATGCCGGTCGGCAGTCAA
>CAZYHE010000238.1:0-3110 GCA_964647225.1 uncultured Anaerolineales bacterium | reverse complement strand
GTCATTGCGAGCGTCGTTTGCGAAGCAATCTCCCCGCGACGGAGACTGCTTCGTCGCAAACGACGCTCCTCGCAGTGACCGGCCGTGGTTTCTGGGGAATATGCCGGTCGGCAGTCAAGGAGGATGGCATGGGCGATGAAAATCTCGCGGCGGTGTCGGGCGTGTGGTCGGTGCGTGTGGCCGATTCGGTCATGCGCCGCAGCGCGCGGCTGGCCGACCGCTGGCGCTACGAGTCGGGTGTGACGTTGTCGGGCATTGCCCAGGTGTGGCGCCAGACCGGCGACGCGCGCTACGGTGAATTCATCCGGGCGAACATAGATGCGTTCGTCGCGGCCGATGGCACGATTCGCACGTACCAACAGGCCGAGTACAACCTCGATCAGATCAACCAGGGCAAGCTCCTGTTTCCGCTCCTCCGTGAAACCCGCGATGATCGTTATCGGCTGGCCGCGCGGCTCCTGCGCCAGCAACTTCGGACGCAGCCCCGCACGAGTGAGGGCGGCTTCTGGCACAAGCAAATCTACCCGCACCAGATGTGGCTGGATGGCGTGTACATGGCCGGGCCGTTCATGGCCGAATACGCGGCGTGGTTCGACGAGCCGGAGTTGTTCGATGAAGTGGCGCGGGAGATCCTCCTGATGGAACGGGTCGCCCGCGATCCCCAGACCGGCCTGCTCTATCACGGCTGGGACGAGCGCCGGCAGCAGCGGTGGGCCGATCCGCAGACCGGCTGCTCGCCGCATTTCTGGGCGCGCGCGGTCGGCTGGTACGCGATGGCGCTTGTGGATGTGCTGGATTTCCTGCCTGCCGCGCATCCCCAGCGGCCGGCCGTGATCGCCGTCCTGCAACGCCTGGCCGAGGCGGTGTGCCGCGTCCAGGATGCTGAGAGCGGCGTGTGGTTCCAGATCCTCGACCAGGGCCAGCGCGCCGGGAACTATCTGGAATCCTCTGCCTCGTGCATGTTCGTTTACGCGCTGGCGCGGGGCGTGCAGCAAGGCCATCTGGCTGCGCGTTACCTGGCGGTCGCGCAGCGAGCCTACGCTGGCATCCGCCAGCGTTTCATTGCGGTGGACGCGCAGGGTTTGGTGAACGTCACGCACGTTTGCAGCGTCGGCGGGCTGGGCGGAACCCCCTATCGTGACGGTTCATTCGCCTACTACATGAGCGAGCCGGTCGTGACAAACGATCACAAGGGCGTGGGCGCGTTCATCCTGGCGGCGTGTGAGATGGAGATTGCGCGGTAGATGGGTTATTGGTAGATTGGTAGTTGGTAGATTGGTCATTGCGAGGGGCGGTTTCTGCCCCGAAGCAATCTCACCTTTGGCGCAGGAGATTGCTCACCTGCACTGCACCGGTGGTTTGTGCCGGTGCAAGTGTCGCATAAACCGCTCGCAATGACCTGTCTGAGACAGCGAGTTTGCTATGCTAGAGCGCAGCAGTCGAACCGCACCCACCATCGGCGTGATCATGGATCACGTGTCGGGCGAGTCGCGCGCCAGCCTGTGGCCCGGCATCGCTGACACCATCCGGGCGCACGGCGGCGATATCCTCTGTTTTGCAGGCGGCTGCCTTCTCGATCCCCACGATTTCAGCGCGCAGGGCAACCTCATCTACGATCTGATTGACACCGACCGGCTCGACGGCCTGATCATCTGGGCCTCCTCCCTGGCCAGTGATGTCGGCCCGGAGTGCATCCCCCGTTTCTGCGCCCGTTTCCGCGCTCTGCCCATCGTCAGCATCGGGCTGGCGCTCGATGGGATCCCCGGCGTGCTGCTGGACAGCTACCAGGGGATGCGCGACGCGGTGGCGCACCTGATCGAGACACACGGCCGCCGGCGGCTGGCCTTCATCCGCGGGCCGGCCGGCCATCGGGATGCCGACGAACGCTACCGCGCCTATGTCGAGGCGTTGCAACACTACGGCTTGCCGTTCCGCCCCGAGTTGGTCTCCCCCTATCATCGCTGGTACGATCCGGGCGGGCACACGACGATGCGCCTGCTGCTCGATGAGCGGCGGGCCGATTTCGACGCGGTCGTCTGTGTCAACGATGATCTGGCGGTGCAGGCGATGGAGACCTTGCAGGCGCGCGGGATGCGGGTGCCGGAGGATGTCTCGGTCGTCGGGTTCAATGACTCTCCACTGAGCCGCGCCGTCACGCCGCCGCTGACCACCGTGCCGTGGCGCATGTACGAGCGCGGACAGCGGGCCGCCGAACTGTTGTTGGCGATGCTGGCCGGCGAAACGCCCCCGGCCCAGGTGTTGCTGCCGGCCACGCTGATCGTGCGCCAGTCGTGCGGTTGCTTTGCGCCATCGTTGGCCGACGGCGTGCCCGAATCGCCGCCGCCGGCGGTGAGCTTGGGGCGCGCAACCCACCTGGCGGCGGTCGCGGCGGCGCTGGCCGAAGATGAGCGCGCGCCGGAGTTGGCCGAGCTTTATGACGCGTTCGTGGGCGAAGTGGCCGGTGGCGCGGCCGGCGGTTTTCTGGTGGCGCTGGATCGCGTCCTGCGTCAGACGGTCGGCGCCAGCGGCGATGGTTTGGCTTGGCAGCGGGCCATCTCGGCCCTGCGCCGGCAGCTCATCCCCGCGCTCCTCGGCGATCCGCCCCGCCTGGCCCGCGCCGAGGACTTGTTGCAGCGCGCGCGTGTCCTCGTCAGCGAGCATGCCCAGCGCAGCCACCTGTATCGGGAGTGGCAGACGCAACAGCAGTCGCAACGCCTGCGGCGCATCAACCATGTCCTCGCGACCACCACGCGGGTGCCCGATCTGATGGGGTTGCTGGCCGAGGAGTTGCCGCGGTTAGGCATTGCGCGTTGCTATCTGGCCTTGTACGAAGATCCGCTCAAGCCGACCGAGTGGTGCCGCGTGGTCCTGGCGCTCGATGAAGACGGCCGTCACGACCTGGGCGCAGAGGGTCGCCGCGTCCGCACGCGTGATCTGGCGATGGGCGCGGCCTTTCCCCGCGCCTCCACGCGCCCTGAGCCTGTCGAAGGGCCGGTCGCAGGGTGCGGTTCGGCCAGCCTGTTGATCCAGCCGCTTCACTTCCAGGATCAGCAATTGGGCGTGGTCATCTTCGAGCAGCGGTCGGCGGGGGACATCTACGAGGTGCTGCG
>CAZYHE010000237.1:0-7181 GCA_964647225.1 uncultured Anaerolineales bacterium | reverse complement strand
GCAACCATCGCAAAGCCGACCTCCGTCGGCTGAATCTAGTCGCCGCAGGGCGACTAAGCCCCGCGTGCAGTCGGCGGGGTCGCAACGGTTGCAGCGCCCTCGGTCGCCCGCAGCGGATTACGGATCGCCGGCGATCGAAACGGGCAGCCAGCCGGCAACACGGCAGGAGCGGCATCAAGTGCTGCCCCTGCCGTGTGTGTTTTACGATCCCTTCGTTCCCTGTCTCTACCCCATCCTCCCGCGAAACCGCTCCACCAGATCATCCGGCGGAGCGAATTCCGCCATCTCGACAGGCCGGCGTTCGAGCGCGCTCTGGTAGAGGGCCAGGACGACCGCCCATTCGTGCAACGATTGCTTCAGGCTGGTGCCGGGTGACGCTCGGTGTCCTTCGACAAGCTCAGGAACCGATGCGCCGCGCCCTGAGCTTGTCGAAGGGCTGCCCGCCCGCCAGTCGAACATCGCCCGGTGGAACCCGGCCTGGGCCAGCAGATTGTTCGCCCGCCAGCCGTCCATCCCGCCGTAGTCGCCGCGTTCTTCCCCCGCCGGCCCAATGACTTCCCACCTGCCGAACTCCTCGTAGAGGGTGCGCCCGCGCTCGGCATAGGCCGCCACGCGCACATGCTGCCAGGTGGTGGCCGGATCGCCGCAGCGGGGCGAGGTGTAGCCCGATGTCCAGAGGCCGCGCACCCCGTTGGCGAAGGTCAGATAGGCTTCGGTAGTCGCCGGGCCGGGATGGCCGGGATCTTTGGCGTCCCAGCCGTGTGCGTTCCCGAACACACGCACGACGGGCGCATCGCCAACCAGCGACATGCCGTAGTTCAGCGTGTGCGTGCCCTGTCCGGCGATGTTCATCCCCGCCGAAATATCCAGAAATTTGACTTCACCCAGCCGCCCGCTACGCAGCGCATCCTGGCACTTGACCAGGTACGGCTGCCAGCGCACCTGGTGGCACACGGCGAACTTCGTTTTCGCCCGCGCCTCCAGCGCGCACAGTTGCCGCCAGTCGGGCACGCCGGTGGCGATGGGCTTCTCGACGGTGCAGAGCGGCACGCCCAGGTCGGCCACGGCCGTCATCAGCTCGACGCGCGTGCTCGGCCACGTCACCAGGTGGACGATGTCGGGCTGCTCGGCGCGCACCATCTCGCCGATGTCAGCGTAGGCGCGCAAGCCGTACTTCGCGGCCAGCGGATCGCGCCGCGTGGGGCTGGGCGCGCAGCACGCCACGACCTCCGCCTCCGGGATATGACGATACGCCTCGATGTGTGCGGGCGCGCGATGCCCGCAACCGATAATTGCTGCTTTGTACATGGGGTTTGCTCCCTTCAGTCTCAGCCCGCCCCGAATCAGGGTAGTATAGCCCCTCGTGGGCGTCCTGACGGGCACAAGGCCCGATGCTACAAGTTATCTGGAAGGCTTCTTCGTTTCCCACGGATGCAAAATCACCTTGCCGCATTGCCCGGTGAGCTGCAACTCCCAGGCGTCCTGCGCCTGGGCCATCGGGAAGGTGTGGGTGATCAGCTTGTCGAGCTGGGCGCTGCACGCCCGGATCATCTGCATCATCCGGGGGGTGTCCCGCAGATTCCAGTGCCACACCCCCTGCAAAGTCAGACCGCCGGGCACCATGTTGTCCATCTCGATGTGGCCGCCCCAGCCGACGAACGTCACATGCCCGCGGCGGCGCGTGGCCGCGATGGCGAGTTGCTGCGCGGCGGGCACGGCGGTGCAATCCATCGCCTTGTCCGCGCCGCGACCGCCGGTCAGCGCCTTGATCTGGTTGAGCGCGTCGGGGTCATTCGGGTTGACCACCGCCGCCGCGCCCAGCTCGCGTGCCAGCCTGGCCCGATACGGGTTCGGGTCCACGCCGACCACGCGTGCCCCGCGGTAGACGCCGTTGATCACGCCGCCCAGCCCCACCGGCCCCAGCCCGACGATCAGCGCGGTGTCGAAGCTGTTGACCTGCATATACTGCATCGCGCCGAAGGATGGCCCCAGGCCGCAGCAGGCCATTGCGGCATGGTCATACGAGACGCCGTCGGGGATCGGCAGGAGCAGCCAGTCCTGCTTGATGCAGTATTGCGCATAGGTCGCCGTGCCGGTCTCGCTCGCACAAACCGCCAGCGGGTTGACGTTGTGCTCGCAGTGGATGTAATCGCCGGCATAGCACAGGTCGCACTTGCCGCATGGATATTGCGGCATGACGATCACGCGGTCGCCCACCTGGACGCGGCCCGGCTGCGCGACCTCCACCACCTCGCCGGCTGCTTCGTGGCCGATGCGGTCGGTTGGCCGGCCGTCGCTGTAGGCTTTGTATTCGGTACACATGGGCGCCGAGTGGATCTTGACCCGCACGAAGTCCTCAGCGATCTTCGGATCGGGCCGCTCGACCAGCGCGCACTGGCGCGGGCCGGTGATAGAGACGACTTGCATGAGAATGCCTCCTTTGAAAATAGGCCGCGGATGAACACGGATTGACGCGGATCAAGAAAAAGAAGACAACATCCGCGTTCATCGGCGTCAATCCGCGGCTCGCGTGTGATCCGTCGCGGCGCGTATCTCCTCCCGCGCAATGCGCGTCCACGCGTCGAACCGCTCGGGGTGATGCTCGCAGGTGTGCGTGTCCTTCAGGATCATCTCCAGCACGCAGCCGTTGGCGCGGGCGACAGCCAGCGTGTGGCGGATGTAGGCGCGGAGGGCGGCCTCGTCGAAGTCGCCGACCAGGTGCGCCGGGTGCGGCTTCCACGAGAAGATGGCCTGGCCGTGGAGTTTGGCGGCGCTGCGCTCCACATCGGCGAAGGGCGAAATCGAGATGCGGCGGATGTGCGGGATCGTCAATACATCAGCCAGTTTCCGGCTCAGATCCTCGCAACAGCCGTAGCCGGTCAGACCGAACGGCGCCAGCAGCCGCCCCTCGTATTGCATGAAGAACTCATGATGCATCCGCGGTGAGACCGGGGCCATCTCCTGCGCCTCGGCGCTGGCCCACATGTCGGCCGGCCGGACGCGGGCCGGGTTGAAGCCGGGGGCGGGCAATTCGTCGGTGTAGCCGTTGCCGCCGGAGTTTTGATAGGTGTTATCGTTGTTCAGGCTGAGCAGGTTGAGGTCGCGCCATTGCTTCAGGAGGCGGCGGTGTCCCTCCTCCAGGAAAGACAGCGTCTCGTGGATGAAGCCGGGCGCTTCGACCATGTCGGTGAACATCAACTCCAGCCCGCGCAGATCGAGATATTGCGCGGCCAGGTGATAGGAGATGTGCGCCTTGCCCTTGAGCTTCACGTTCAGGATGTCGCCGAATAGATCCTGCATCTCGGCCAGATTCCCGGCCGTTGCCTGTTCGTAGTAAACGACCTCCGGGAAGCGCAGCTTGCGCAGGTCGGCGCGCTCCTTCAGGAATGGCTCGATGGCGTAGGCGCCGCGGGCGGTGTCGCTGTGCCGGCGCAGCCGCTCGTAGCCCCAGCCGGTGTCGCTGATCGCCGCGTTGACGATCCACTCTGCCTCGACCACGGTGTCGTCCTGGAAGTGGCGGCAGGTGTAGAGCCGGGCAGCCAGGCTCCACTCGATCTCCCGCGCGGTCTCGTCGTGACACGCTAGGACGGCCGGCGTTTTGGGCAGCAACTCCGTCCACGCGCCTTCGGGGAAGATCAACATCATCGGCTGCGTTGAGCGCAGGCTGTTGTGCTCGATCCACGCGCGTTTGCGCGCGGCCATGATCGGGTCGGCGGCGGCGTTGGCGACCTCACGCGCGAGATCGCGCAAGATCGTGCGGTCGTGAGAATCAAAGGTCATAGCTCCTCCTATTGCCTTGCCAGGTCATTGCGCGGGCTGGTTTGTAGCCCGAAGCAATCCCCCACACAGTCGAGACTGGGATTGCTTCGCCCTAAAGGATGCTGCGCAATCGCGAACGGCGCTCCTCGCAATGACCAAGCTTACTTCTTCAGTACATCCGCCGGCCGCGCCGGGAAGCCGATCACGCCGCGCGAGCGGTCGAACTGATAGATGCGGCCGCGCGGGCGCTCTCGATAGGGGAAGGCGCGCAGGTCATTGTCCTGCAATGCCGCGGCTGCGCCCGGCACGCGGCACCGCTGCACGGCCAGCCGGCGCAAGCGTCGCGCCACCGCAACCGGCGCTTCTGGCTGCGGCTGATCTTCGGGCAAGAGCCGGATTTGCAGACAAGCCGGCGCGGTCAACCGGTTGTCCAATTCCTGCGGATCCTCCGCCACGTCGAAGAGTTGTTCTCGGCCGCCGTTCGCCAGGAAGATGTACTTCCAGTCCCCCTGGCGCACCATGATCTTGAAGAGCGGCGTGCCCGGTTCGCCGTACATGCTGGTGAGGAATTCCCTGGGTTGCGCAGCGCCGGCCAGCATCCCCAGCAGGTCCATCCCGTCCCGGAGTTCGGCGGCCGATCGCCCGCGGCCATCGGTCGTCGCCGCGCCGGTGGCAATCCCGAACAGATCCACCAGGCTGACCAACTCGCCGCGGCGGAGATCGGCCGGGAGGCGCGCCGGCCAGCTTACCAGGAACGGGATGTGGCACGACGCCTCGAAGAAGCTCTCCTTCTGCCAGGCGTGGTGGTCGCCCAGGTGGTCGCCATGATCGGCGAAGAAGCAGATGACGGTGTTGTCGGCATCCCCGCCCTTCGCCCCTTCGACAAGCTCAGGGAACGTGGCGGAAGCGGGCGCTGCCTGGCCCGCAGGCCGTGTCGAAGCGTCGCGCGCCTCCACCGCATCCAGGATGCGCCCCAGGCAGTCGTCAATGTAGCTGATTTCGCCGTAGTAGCGTGCTTTGAGCACACGCGCATGGGGATCGTTGATCTCCTCGGCCCAGATGATGTGGTTCATCCAGGGGATCTGCTCGTCCATGTGATCCACGGCCAGCTCGCCGCGCACGGGATTGGGCATCCGGTCAGGATCGTACATCCGGTTGAACGGCACGGGCGGCGCGAAGGGCGGGTGCGGCCCGATGAACGAGACGAAGCCGAAGTAGGGCCGGCCATCGTCGGCCGTGATCTGCTCGACGGCGCGGTCGGCGGCCCAGCGTTCGACCGTCAGTTCGGCCGGCAGCGGGCTGACCTGCGGCATGTAGTACATCTCGGTCCGCTCGCCCATCAGCGTCTCGATGTAGTCGAACTCCGGGTGTTCGCGGGCGATCCAGCCGGCGAAACCGTCGCGGGCGCGCTGGTCGGGCGTGCCGTACAGCTCTTCGCTGTGCAGATGGACCTCGAAGCCCAGCTCTTCATCCCACGGGTTGCTGTGGAACTTGCCGATGCCGAAAGTGCGATAGCCGAGATCGCGCATCGTTTTGCCCAGGTAGGGGCCGCAGCGGCCCTCCATCGTCTCGGCCTGGCCGGGGGCCGGTCGCGCGATGCCATTGGTGAACGAGCGCGTGGTCGGCGGTTCGCAGCCGGTGCGGATGCCGTAGCGCGCGGGTACGCACACCGGGCAGGGCGAGTATGCGTTCGTGAAGGTCACGCCGCGGCGCACCAGCCGATCCAGGTTCGGTGTGTAGATCTGTTCGTTGCCCAGCGCGGCGATCGTGTCGAACCGCTGCTGGTCGGTCATGATGAAAAGGACGTTGGGTTGAGACATGTTGGATCCTGAAAGAGATTGGTTGAATCTGGATAGGATTTACAGGATGAACAGGATACCTTTGAGATCATCCTGTCAATCCTGTGCATCCTGTCCATTATCGGTCGTCGGTCGCCAGAAACGGTTCCAGCAATTTCTCGGCGTTCCGGTGACAGATATTGTGTCGGTCGTCGTCGCTGATGTGGGCCGAGAGCAGCGCGCCGATGGCCTGGTGCGGATCGAACCACGGCAGATCGGTGCCGAAGAGCAGGCGGTGCGAGCCGGCCTCACCGCAGAACTTCTCCAGCGGCCCGCGATCATCGAAGACGGCGGTCAACTCCAGATAGACGTTCGGGAAGTCGCGGGCCATCTGCACGGCCGCGTCCCAGTCGTCGTGGAACGAGTGGCCCAGGAGCAGCTTGACGTTCGGGTAGCGCTCGGCGATCTGGCGCACGACGGGCGGGCCGTCGAAGACGCTGTCGCGCCAGGTGTGCGTCAGCACGAGCAACCGCCGCGCGTCTGCAAACTCCCAGGCGGCCCGGCAGCGGGGATCGGTCAACGCGATCTTGTGGTAGTCGGGCAGGAACTTGAGGCCGACGTAGACATCGGCGTGCGCGTCGAAGGTCGCCAGATCGGCCTCGATCAACTCTGGGTAATTCGGATTGAGCGCGCAGTAGGCGCGCAACCGGTCGGGATAGCGCCGCACCGCCTCGACCGCCGGCGCGTTGCCGATGTTCGGCGCCAGGAGCGCGTGGTGGTGCGAGAAGACCAGCATCCGCACGCCGCACTCGTCCATCGTGCGGATCATGTCGGCCGGTTCGGCCCGCGGGAAGTAGATCGAGTGAAAGGTTCCCATGTGGCCGTGCATGTCGTAGATGGGGCACGACACGGACTTGCCGAACTCCCAGAACTCACGGGCCAGGGGAGAAGAGCCGATCATCGCTTCACCTCCGCAAGAATGCGCTCCAGGTTACCGGCTGCGATAGCCTGCTTCTCATCGTCCTTGATCCTGGCATGGCGCAGCGCCAGCATCATGCCGCCGTGGTATGATTCCGGGAAGCCGGAGCCGAACAGCAGGCGTTCCGCGCCGTGGTCGGCTACCAACGATTCGATGCCGCCATCCAGGAGGTATTGCGCCGTGTCAACGTGGACGTTTGGATAGCGGCGCAAGAGCGGCCGGAAGGAACGATCTTCGCCCCAGCAACCGTGATCGCAGATCACGCACACCAGGTCCGGAAAGTCGGCCAGCAGCCCATAGATGAGCGGCCAATTGCCCCCGCGGCGCAGCGAGAGGAAGAGCGGCACGCGGCGGCCGACCATCGCGGTCAGGAGGTCGCCCAGGCTGACTGCGTTGGCCGGGAAGCGGTAGCTGGTCGGGAAGATGCGCAGCGCAGCCACACGCGCCGCAGCCATCTCCCGGAAGAGCACGTCCGGCGGCGGGAACTCATGCGCATGGTTTGGCAGCACCGTCCAGCAGCCGATCAGCCGCTCATGCGGCCCGATCGCCTCGGCCAGCAGCCGGTTGCCGGCTTGCGCCGACGCGTCGTGTTGGCTGATGTGCCAGACGAGCGCACGCTCGATCCCCGCCCGATCCATCTCGGCCAGCAGCATCTCGGCCGTCGG
>CAZYHE010000236.1:3513-7225 GCA_964647225.1 uncultured Anaerolineales bacterium | reverse complement strand
ACCGCCAACTGCGCGGCGGTCTCCGCGATCTCGGCGGCGTAGGCCTGGAGTTGCTCAACCTGCTCAGCAACGCCGTCAAATTTACCGAGCAGGGCGAGATCATGGTCAACGTCGCGCTGGTGAGCATGACCGAGACGCATGTGACCCTGTTGTTTTCGGTCAGCGATACGGGGATCGGCATGAACGACGAGGCGCGGCGCCGGCTGTTCCTGCCCTTCACGCAGGCCGACGGCTCCACGACCCGGCGCTACGGCGGCACGGGGCTGGGCCTGGCGATCTCCAAGCGCCTGGTGGACATGATGGGCGGCACGATAGATGTGGAGAGCCAGCCCGGCGCCGGCTCGGCCTTCGCGTTCACCGCGTGCTTTGAGTGTTCCCCGCGCGTCGCATCCGATGCGCGGCTCTCCTTCCTCGACCTGGTCGGCCTGCGGGTGCTGGTCGTGGACGACAACCTGAAGCACGGCGACATCCTGTTGCGCTACCTGAACTCCTGGACCATGCAGGCCGACACGGCGAATAATGCCCGGCTGGCGCTGCTGCGGCTGCGTGCTGCGCACGCCGACGGCGCGCCCTACTCGGTCATGATCACCGACCTGGCGATGCCCGACATGGACGGCTTTGCCCTGACACGCGCGGTCAAACGTGATCCAAAGCTGGCCGAAACGCCGGTGGTCCTGCTGACCGCCTACGATGAACGCGGGCAGGGGGAACAGGCGCTCCACGCCGGGTTTGCCGCCTATCTGACGAAGCCCGTCCGGCAGTCGCAGCTTTTCGATGCACTGGCAAGCGCCGTATCCAGCAAACATCTGTCAGCACGCGATGAGGAAGCGGCGCTTGAGCTTTCGCACGCCACGCTGCGGCTGACGCCCCACAAACCGATTGGCGACAAGATGGTCCTGGTGGCAGAGGATAACCCGGCGAACCGGATGGTCGTGGAGCTTCAGCTTAACCGGTTGGGCTATGCGATGCGCCTGGTCGAGAACGGCCAGCAGGCGTTCGACGCCTATATCGCGGAACCGGAAAAATATGGCGTGATCCTGATGGATGTCCAGATGCCGGAGATGGACGGGTTCAGCGCCACGCACGCCATCCGCCGGGTGGAGCTGACCACCGGACGCCACGTGCCGATCATTGCAATCACCGCCAACGCCATGGAGCGGGATCGCGAGCGCTGTCTGGCCGCGGGAATGGATGACTACATCAGCAAGCCGATCACACAGCACGAGCTTCGGCAGGCCGTAGAGCAGTGGTGGCTGGCGTCCGAAACTCATACATTGTAGGATCAGTAGATCATAAATCTCACGCAAAGGCGCAAAGCCGCCAAGATCAAACAAGGGTTCTTTGCGCTCCTGGCGTCTTTGCGTGAGCCAGAATCGTGATCCACTGAGGATATTTGAATGCACCCAACTGGAATGATGTCGCGTTCGACTGGGCGAGCGAATTCGACGCGACCCTCCGGCGGCTGATCCTGGCCCGCGATCACCCGGCGATCATTGACTACGACGCGCTGGGGCCAGCCGCGCGGCTTGCCATCCCGACCAACGAGCACTTCCTGCCGCTACTCTATGTCCTGGCCGTGCAGGAAGCGGACGAGGCCATCCGGTTCTTCACCGAGAAGGTGACGCTTGGCGCGATCTCGATGCGTTCGGTGCAGATCGGTTGATTTTCTCTCGGAGGGAGTCTTTTTGACACTATGCACGGTTCGGCTATACTGTGGCAAAACGCTTTTGGAGGAAAAAAGTGGCGCTTACCCCTCAACAACGTGATGCTCTTCGCAGCAAGGCGGCCCAACGCGTCCGCGAACTGGCCGGCTCGGCGACCGTGCAGGTGATGGACAAAGCCCGTCGGCTCCGCGCCGAGGGCCGGTCGGTGGTGGATTTGAGCGGCGGCGATCCGGACTTCCCGACCGCGCCGAACGTCACCGAAGCGGCCATCGGGTCGCTCAACAGCGGCTTCACCCACTACACGGCCAGCCGCGGCATCCCCGAACTGCTGAAGGCGCTGGCCAAGAAGTTGGCGAACGACAACGGCCTGACCTATGACCCCAACAAAGAAATCCTGGTATTGCCAGGCGGCAAACAGGCGTTGTTCATTGCGGCGCAGGCGTTGCTCAACCCCGGCGACGAAATGATCCTCTTCAGCCCGGCGTGGGTCTCCTACGAGCCATGCGCGTCGCTGGCGGGCGCGACGACCGTCTACGTGCCGATGAATTTCGACACGACCGCGGCGCAGCTCAAGGCCGGACTGGCGGCCGTGATTTCGCCGCGAACGAAACTAGCCATCGTCAACACGCCGAACAACCCGACCGGCCAGGTGTGGACACGCGAACAACTCCAGGTGCTGGCCGATGCGGCGCAAGAACATGATTTCATCGTGCTCTCGGATGAGATCTACGAGAAGCTGACCTACGACGGGTTGGCGCACATCTCCATCGCCAGCTTCCCCGGCATGTGGGAGCGCACCCTGATCTTGAACGGCCTCAGCAAGAGCCATGCCATGACCGGCTGGCGTCTCGGCTACCTGGCCGGGCCTGACCCGCTCATCAACGAGATGCTGAAGATCCACCAACACTCCTCGACCTGCGCCACCTCGTTCGTGCAGGAGGCGTCGGTCGCCGCGCTGAACGGCCCGCAGGAGTACACCAACTACATGATCGGCCGCTATCAGGCGCGCCGCGATCAACTAGTCGCCGATCTCAACGCCATCCCGGGCATCCGCTGCGATCTGCCGCAGGGCGCGTTCTACGCCTTCCCGAACATCGCCGGCACCGGGCTGTCGTCCATGGAGTTCGCTGACAAGCTGCTCGACGCCGAAGCCGTGGCCGTCACCCCCGGCGATGCGTTCGGGCCGGGCGGCGAAGGCTACGTGCGCCTGTCTTACGCCAACTCCGACGAGATGCTCAAAGAGGGTGCGCGGCGGATCAAACGGTTCGTGGACGGCCTGCGCGACTGAGCGCCGGCGCGGCCAAGCGGATTCGCGCTCAGCGCCGGTGTTTTGCACCGGCGCTGCTGTTTCTGGGCTTTGGAGTTCCCATGCGAATTGCAGAGATGAACTGGCTGCAGGTCGAGGCGTACCTGCAAGGCGACGACCGCGCCGTGTTGCCCATCGGCAGCACCGAACAGCACTGCTATCTCAGCCTGACCGTGGACTGCATCCTGCCGGAACGCGTGGCGCTCGACGCCGCTGAACCGCTCGGCATCCCGGTCTTCCCGGTACTCTCTTACGGCGTCACCCCCTACTTCCGCAACTTCCCCGGCTCGATCTCACTGCGCGTCGCGACCCACCTGGCTGTGATCCGCGACATCCTGGACAGCATGGCCGCCAGCGGCTTCCGGCGCATCCTGATCGTCAACGGGCACGGCGGCAACAGCGCGGCGCAGCAGGCCGCGCTGGAATGGGCGGCCGAACATCCCGACTGCCGGGTGAAGTTCCACAACTGGTGGAACGCGCCCCAGACCTGGGCCAAAGTGCAGGAGATTGACCCGGTGGCCTCGCACGGTTCCTGGATGGAAAACTTCCCCTGGACGCGGCTGCCCGGCGTCGCGATGCCCGCGCAGCAAAAACCGATGGCCGACCTGGCGCACCTGCGCCTGCTCCCCCCCGCCGCGCTGCGCGCCTACCTGGTGGACGGCAATTACGGCGGCCTCTATCAGCGACCGGACGCCGACATGTTGGCAATCTGGCAGGTCGCAGTCGAAGAGACGCGCGGCCT
>CAZYHE010000236.1:2327-3413 GCA_964647225.1 uncultured Anaerolineales bacterium | reverse complement strand
ACGCAGTCGAAGGATGCGGCTTTGGCGCAGATGACCGCGTCCTTCGACTACGCAGCAAAACCCGCTGCTCCGCTCAGGATGCTTCCGCTAAGAATGGGAAGTTATCCTCTGACAAACCCTTCGGTCGAACTGAGGAACATACATGAAGCTACTCATTTGGGGCGCGGGCGCCATCGGCGGCACGATCGGCGCATACCTGACCCGCGCCGGGCATGATATCACCTTCGTAGACATCGTCGCCGAGCATGTCGCGGCGATCAACCGGGCTGGCTTGCGCATAGTATGCCCCGCTGTTCCGGGCATCACCGGCCCCCGCGCCGAATTCACCGTGCATGCGCCCGCCTTCACGCCGGATGCGCTCCAGGGCGAGTGGACAACGATCATCCTGGCAACCAAGGCGCAACACACCGCCGAGGCCACACAGGCGCTGGCGCCGCACCTCCGCGCGGATGGCTGCGTGCTCTCCGCGCAGAACGGGCTGAATGAACTGACGATCAGCCGGATCGTCGGCGCGGCGCGGACGGTCGGCGCGTTCGTCAACTTCGGCGCCGACTACCTGGAGCCGGGTGTCATCCTCTACGGCGGCCGCGGCGCGGTGGTCGTGGGCGAGATTGACGGCCGGATCACCCCGCGCGCCGAGACGCTCCACCGGGCGCTGCTCGACTTCGATGACCGGGCCGTGGTCACGGCGAACATCTGGGGCTATCTGTGGGGCAAAGAGGCCTACGGCGCGATGCTCTTCGCCACGGCGCTGACGAACGAATCCATCGCCGATTGTCTGGCGCTGCCGGCCTATCGCGACCTCTTCATTGCTCTGGCCCAGGAGGTGTTGCGCGTGGCCCAGGCGCGCGGAATCACCCCGGAAGGGTTCAACGGGTTCGATCCGCGCGCGTTCATGCCCGGCGTTGACCCAGCCGTGGCGCTCCGTTCGCTGGACGAGATGGTGGCGTTCAATCGTCTCTCGGCCAAGACGCACAGCGGTGTCTGGCGCGATCTGGCGGTGCGCAAACGTCGCACCGAGGTGGATCAAATCGTGGGGGCCGTCGTCGCGCAGGGGCAGCAGGCCGGCGTGCCCACCCCGCTCAC
>CAZYHE010000236.1:0-2227 GCA_964647225.1 uncultured Anaerolineales bacterium | reverse complement strand
GGAGTCTGTAGATGAATATCGAATTCCCTCGTAAAACCGTAATCGTGACCGGCGCGGCGCACGGCTTCGGCCGCGCCATTGCGCTGGCGTTCGCCACGCGCGGCGCGCACGTGTGGGCTTGCGACGTGGTGGCCGATGAGCTGACCGAAACCCAGAAGCTCTGCGCCGATGCGGGCGGCTGGTGCCAGACGGGCGTCGTAGATGTCAGCGACCGCGACGCGGTCTTTGGATTCGTCACCCAAGCCGAGAGCGCATCCGCCAACGGCCATGTGGACATCCTCGTGAACGACGCGGGCGGCGTGCTGGGTCAAGTCGGCCAGCCGTTGGAGCAAGTGACGCCGAAGCAATGGCAGGCGATCTTCGACGTGAACGTCACCGGCGCGTTCTGGTTCTCGCAGGGGGTCGCACCGGGGATGAAGGCGGCGCGCACCGGCCGCATCATCAACATCTCCAGCGGCGCGGGGCTGGGGATCAGCCTGACGGGCATCCAGGCCTACGCGTCGGCCAAGGCCGCGCAGATCGGCCTCACCCGGCAGCTCGCCCACGAGCTTGGCCCGTGGGGCATCACCGTGAACAACATCGC
The DNA here is from genome assembly GCA_964647225.1 of uncultured Anaerolineales bacterium. Classification (GTDB taxonomy): domain Bacteria; phylum Chloroflexota; class Anaerolineae; order CG2-30-64-16; family CG2-30-64-16; genus CAZYHE01. Next base: position 1,644 of record CAZYHE010000236.1, on the reverse strand, counting down.
GCCCGGCTTCGTCCGCTCCAACCCGGCGTCCGAGCGCCAGTGGCAATCCTACGGCGAAGCAGGGCAGCAGCAGCTCCTCGAACGCATCGCCCTCAAACGCCTCGGCTCGGCCAATGACATCGCCCATGGTGTCCTCTTCCTCGCATCCGACTATGCCGGCTGGATCAGCGGCCAGGTGCTTTCAATTGATGGCGGGAAGTGAAACGTATTGCGTAGTGCGTATTACGTATCTGGGCCAGCACGCAACACACCACGGAATACGCAATACGAAATACGCAATACGAGACACGGTACACGGAGCAATCCCATGACACAAACCACCCTTGACTATCTCGCAGCCCAACACGACCGCATCCTGGCAGAACTGATCGAGTTCGCAGCCATTCCCAGCGTCAGCACTGACCCGGCCCACCGTGCGGACATTGACCGGGCCGCGGCCTGGGTCGCGGGACAAATCGCAGCGGCCGGGCCGTTCGATGTGCGGATCATCCCGACCGGCGGCCACCCGGTCGTCTTCGCCCAATGGCTCGGCGCGGCGGGCAAGCCCACCATCCTGATCTACGGCCACTACGACGTGCAGCCGCCCGACCCGCTGGAGAAATGGATCAGCCCGCCCTTCACGCCGACGATCCGCGACGGCCGCCTTTACGCCCGCGGCGTGTCGGATGACAAAGGGCCGATCTTCCAGGCGATCAAGGTCGCGCAGGCGTTCTTCGCGACCCAGGGCCGCCTGCCGGTGAACGTCAAATTCATCTTCGAGGGGGAAGAAGAGATCGGCAGCCCCAGCCTGGAGCCGTTCATCGTCAGCCACACCGATCTGCTGGCCGCGGACTTCGTCATCTCGGCCGACGGCGGCATGTGGCGCATCGAAGAGCCATCGGTCACGATCTCCAGCCGCGGGCTGGCCGGGCTGGAGTTCAGCCTGACCGGCGCGGCCAAAGATCTCCATTCGGGCCGGCACGGCGGCGCGGTCGCCAACCCGCTGCACGCCATCGCCGAGCTGGTCGCCAGCCTGCACGCGGCGGATGGTCGGGTGGCGGTGCCCGGCTTCTACGATGACGTGGTCGAACTGCCGGCGGAGGAACGGGCGGCCATCGCCGCGCTGCCGTTCGACGAGGCCGAATATCTGGCCGAGATCGGCGCGCCTGCGCCCGTGGGCGAGCCGGGCTACAGCACCCTTGAGCGCCAGTGGACGCGGCCCACGCTGGAGGTCAACGGCATGTGGGGGGGCTACCAGGGGCCAGGCACCAAGACCGTCACCCCGTCCGAGGCGCACGCCAAGATCACCTGCCGGCTCGTCCCGAACCAGGACCCGGCCGACATCGCGGCCAAGATCACCCGCCACCTGGCGGCGCATCTGCCGGCGGGCGTGCGGCTGGCGGTCACGCCCGAAGCCCACGGCGCGCAGCCTTATCGCATCCCGGCCGATCATTTCGGCCTGAAAACGGCCGCGGCCGCGCTCAGCCAGACCTTCGGCATCGAGCCGGTGATCGTGCGCATGGGCGGCACCGTGCCGGTCTGCGAGGTCTTCAAGCGCGTCATGGGGCTGGACACCGTCTTCTTCTCCTTCTCCACCGCCGACGAGGATTTTCATGCGCCGAACGAGTTCTTCCGGGTGCATCGGCTGTATGAGGGGCTGGCGGG
>CAZYHE010000235.1:0-7231 GCA_964647225.1 uncultured Anaerolineales bacterium | reverse complement strand
GGAACATCGGCGTTACCCCACTTGGGTCACCAGCACGGCCATGTCATCATACTGCTCGGCCCCGGCCTGGTAGGCCGCCAACTCGGCGAAGGTGGCGTCACACAGCTCGCGCGGCGACAGGTCGCCATGCGCCGCCAGGAAGGTGCGCAGCCGCAGCTCGCCGAACGGCTCGCCGTCGGGTGACAGGCTGTCGGTCAGCCCGTCGGTGAAGAGGACCAGGTGGTCGCCCGGCAGCAGATCGAGCCGCTCTTCCGACAGGCCGAGTTGGTCGTGCTCGAAGAGGCCGAGGAGCGCGCCACGCCCGCCCAGTTCAGAGGCCCCGCGGCCGCGCACCAGGAAGGGCCGATCATGCCCGGCGCGGGCGTAGGTCAGCCGGTGGCTGGCGCAATCCACGACGCCGTAGAACGACGTGACGAACATGCTCGGCTCGCCCAGTTCGGACATGCCCGGCCCGCCCAACTCCAGCAAGATCTGGTTGACATTGCCCAGCACCGCCCGCGGCGACCGCTCGCGCCGCGCCTCCGCCAGGATCAGGCTGCGCGTCAACGCCATGTAGAGCGCGGCCGGCATCCCCTTGTCCGACACGTCGGCGATCACGATGCCGAACCGGCCGCCTTTCAGCGGGATCACGTCGTAGAAGTCGCCGCCGACCTGGCGGGCGGGCAGGTTGCGGGCGGCAAAGCGATAGCCGGGAATCTGCGGGAAGGTGCGCGGCAAGACGCTCTGCTGCACCTGCCGGGCCAGCGCCAACTCCTGCTCCATGCGCTCTTTCTTCACCAGTTCGACCTGGGCCGCCTCCAGTTGGGCGATTTTGTCCTGAAGCTCATCAATCAGCGAGGCGTTGCGCACGGCGACCGCGACCTGATTGGCGTAGATCATGGTCAGATCCGCCTCATTGGCGGTGAACTCCCGGCGTTCCTCCTGGCTGTAGATGTTCAGCAGGCCGATCAGCCGGCCGGAGGTGAGCAGGGGCGCGCTGATGGCCGGATGCAGGGCGCCGCGTTCGGCCGCCGCAGCGCGGCGCGCCGCATCGCGGTGCAGCCGGGGCGCGAAGATCGGCCGATAGGCGCCGGAGCGCTGGATTTCAGCCAGCACCCACTGCCGGGGGATGCGGTCCGCCTCGAAGATTTCGGGCAGGCCGCTGCTGGCCTTCACGATCAGGTTCTCCTCGCGCGCATCCCAGAGCATGACGCTGGTGGCGGGCGCGCGGAACACCGCGGCCGCCTGGCTGCTGATCATCGGCAGGAGCCGCTCCAGCTCGTACTCCGCGCTCACCGCGGTCGAGGTCTTCTGGACGCTCTGCAACTCTTGGGCGTGACGCTCGCCCACGCGCGCGCCGATGGCGACCAGCTCGATGATGTTGTCCAGCACCCGGCCATCGGACGCCAGGTAGGGGCCGCCCTCCGGGTCGCGCTTGTTGCAGATGCCGACGAACCGGCGGCCCAGCACGCCCTGTGCGCACACCAGGATCGCCGCGGTCGCGTTGAAGATCTCCAGCCCAGGGATCAGCGCGGGAGTCTCCTCGCCCAGCGGATCAATCACGCGCGGCCGGCCATCTTCGGTCAGGCGAGCAAACAGCTCGCTCCACGGGAAGCGCTGGCCGCGCAAGTCGCCTTCCGGGTAGACCTCCGTGATTTCCAGATATTTCTCGCCATCCGGCGCCTCGCCCGTGACGACAACGAAGCCTTGTGTGGCGTTGAGCGCCAGGGCCAGGTCGGGCAGGAGGCGGCCCAACACCTTGTCAATGTCCGGGCGCCCCCGGTCCTCCATCGCCTTGACCTCATCGGTGGCGCGTTCCAGGGCCAGGAGCAGCCGGTAGTAGCGCTCGGCGTCGCGGCGCGAATCGCTCAGGTTCCACATGTCGCGGCCAGGGGGCGGCATCTGTCCTACTCCCTCACCATCGTGCGGATGCGCATCACCAAGTCATGCAGCCGAAACGGCTTTTCGACGTAGCCGTTGACCCGAATCACCTTGCCCAGCTCGTCGGTGACGGAATAGCCGGCCACCGCGGACAGGATCAGCACCGGGACATCGGACGGGGTGCCGGCGTTGGGCGTCTCGACAAATTCCCCTTTGCGGAGGCGGCGCAGAAACTCCAGGCCGGTCTTCATCCAGGGCACACCGGGAAAATGGACGTTTTCCACCTGGCGGCCGGTCGCGTCGAAGCTCGTCGGGTGAATCATGAGATCCACGACGACCATGTCGAACCGCTCGCGCTTCAGCCGTTCCGGGATATCGGCCTGGGCGGAAAGCTCGACCTGCCAGCCCAGTTCCTCTTCGATATATTCTTTGAGATCCTGCATGCTCTCGTAATCATCCTCGAAGAGCAAGAGCTTACGCAGCTTGGTGGGCATGGATTCCTCCGTTCATCAGTCATTGCGTTTCTGGCGCAGCGGCACCCGCACCGAAAAGATGACATGATAGGCCAGGCCCTGCGAGCGCATGATCGTCGTCGGCTCGCAGGTGACGCCGATCTCGCCGCCGTGCGCATCAATGACGGCGCGCGCCTCCCACAGCCCCAGCCCGGTGCCGGGGATGCGGCCCATCTTGGCGCCGATCAGGCCGCGCTGGCCCTGCTCGAAGATCCGTTCACGATCCTCCAGCCGGATTTCCGCGCCGATGTCATCCACCTCGATGAGCGCGCTCGCCATATCCAGGTTGCCGGTCGAAAAGATGCTGGCGCGCACATAGACCGCGGTGTTGGGATAGGAATACTTGAGCGCGTTCTCCAACAGATTGCTGAACGCAATGGTCAGCCGCGCCACATCAATATCGGCTTCGGGCAGCAGTTCGACACCGCGATCCAGCATCAGGTGGCGGTGCTTCTGTTCCGCGTCGGCGGCGAAGCCCTCCGCGCAGTTTGCCAGCAGCACCGAGAGCGGGTAGCGCTCGAACTCCATATCCTCCGGCTCGACATGGAGCACATGACCTTCGAGGGTCTGCCGGGCGCTCTCGGCCAGCCACAGGCTGATGTCTTCGGCGCGGCGCAACAGGTCCACCACGCGCGGGCCGACATCGTCGCGGTGGATCTTCTGCGCCAGGAACTTCGCGCGGCCCACCTGTGCGGTGATCGGCGTCAGCGCGGTGCGCAGTTGGTGGGTCAGGAGCATGGCGGTGGAACGCCAGCGCCGGCGCTCCTGTTCCAGGTAGTGCAACTCCAGATCGGTCAGCGCCACCGAGCCGACGATGTCGGCCAACTCCATCAGAAACCGTCTTTCTTCGTTCAGGTCAACCGGCTCGGCGAACGGCCCCAACACCAGCACCCCGCGATACCGGTTGCCCAGGGCGGTCGGCAGGAAACAGCCCACCGCGCCGAAATAGTCGCTGTTGTCGCCGCGGATGCTGGCGCTGGCAGCCAACGTGCCGGCGCCAGCCTTCTGACGCCAGCCTGTGATGTTCCAGCGCTTGGCGTCGAAGCCCTCCAGCGGCAACCCGGCCTTCTTCCAGTTGAAGTGCGGCAGGTTGTGGGCGACGGCCGGCGGCACGCCATCGGCCGCGATGGGCGCCAGAACGGTGTTGCCCTCCTGCACGCTGGCGAAGAAGACGGCATATTCGCACCGGCAGAACGCCCGGATTTGCGCCAACAACTGCGAGACGATCTGGCGAAGCTGATCCAGGTTGGAGGTGGTGTTGTGTTCGGTCGGCTCGCGCAGGTCGTCCAGGAACGCCTGCTGCCACTGATAGCGCCGCTGCTCGTACTCGGCCTCGGCGATGCGCTGGATGTGCTCGGCCTCGCGGCGCAGCGCCACGCCGAAATCCGCGGGCGCGACCGCGATCTCCGCGGCGACGGCGATCAACGCCATGCGGATGGGGGTGTCGGGCAGGCGGATGTGGGAATGGCGGCCGCTCCCCAGCGCCTCCACGTTGGCGACGATCGTCTCGATCCCCTCGGCGGGCCGGTATTGGCCGGAGATCAGCAGCGCCACAGGCCGGCCCCGCACACGCACCACATAGGTCATGCCGTATAACCCCATGTGGCACAGACATGCCCGGCTCAGGCTGCCCGACCGGCGGAATTCGGCCAGCGACACGCGCGCCTCGCCTATGTCGCAGTCCTGGCACGCACGCTCCCCGCCTTTGACGACCGCATCGTTGCGCAGCAACGCGCAGAACTTCTCCCAATGCTGCTGCAGATTGATGGACTCGATCCGGTAGCTGAAGCTCTCGACATCTGGGGAATAGTCGAGGATGGTCAGCGCGCGGCCCAGCCGTGACGAGCAGCCGGCCTCGACGACCGCGAGGGTCTCGCTATCAATGATTTCGCTCAGGCGCGTGGGGGTAAAAGGCCATTTGTCGCTTTGGAACATACCAGACGCTCTTTGTCGAACCTGCCTGCTGCCAAATAGAAGTCAGCCCCAGGATATCACATTTGCCAGCGATTGCCAAGCGCCCGGTTTGGAATTTACGCGACTTGACACCGCGGCCATTCGCCTTTACCATTGTCGAAGTTTGAAGTAGCTAGACTGAATCATCCAACAGCGGGGCGCGTGTGGAAGCAAAAGGCCAACCATCCTCTGACAATACGCAAGCGTTGCGGGCCGCCGCCCCGCCGGCCGGCGCCGACATCGCCGCGCGCCTGGCCGACGCCGTGGTCGAGACGGTCGCCTATTCCGACCTGTTCGATTACCCGTTGACCGCCCCGGAGATCCACCGCTATCTGGCGGGCGTCCCGGCTTCCCGCTCCGCGGTCGAGGCGCTGCTCGGCGCGGGCCGGATGGTCCCGCAACGCCTGGAGCGCGCGGACGGGTTCTACACGCTCCCCGGCCGGTTGGCCATCGTTGATATCCGCCACCGCCGGACGCGGGCCGCGGCCAGTCTGTGGACGAAGGCGGTCGCCTACGGCGCGCAGATCGCGGGGCTGCCCTTCGTGCGGATGGTGGCCGTGACCGGCGCGCTGGCGGTGGACAACAGCGACGCCAACGATGATCTGGACTATCTGATCGTGACGGAGCCGGGCCGGTTGTGGCTCTGCCGGGCGCTCGTCATCGGCCTGGTGCGCCTGGCGCTGCGCCGCGGGGACGTGATCTGCCCGAACTACTTCCTGTCGGAACGCGCCCTGGCGCTGGATTCCCATTCACTCTACACCGCACGCGAGGTCGCGCAGATGGTGCCCCTGACCGGCCGGCCGATCTATCACCGCTTGCGCCAACTGAACGGGTGGGTCGAGAGCTATCTGCCGAACGCGGCCGGCGCGCCGCGGGAGATTCCCGTGACCGAACCGGCGCCGGCGCGCGTCCGCACGGCGGCTGAGGCGGTGCTGCGGCTGCGGCCGGCCGGCGTGCTGGAACGCTGGGAGATGCAGCGCAAGATTCGCAAGTTGATCGCCGAGCATGGCACGGAGGGCGCGGACGAAGCCAGCTTCAGCCCTGAGTATTGCAAAGGCCATTTCGGCGGGTATGGGAGCAAGACGTTAGCGGCTTTCAATTATCGAACTGTTGTATCGTAAGGAGTGCGCATGGCGCCTGATATCACCCTGGTACACGCGTTGTTCATTGACAAAGACCCGATCGAAAAGAAGATCATGACCCCCTACTTCCCGTTGGGGCTGTTGTACCTGGCGGCCGTGCTGCGGGAGCGCGGCTACACCGTCGAGATGTTCGACTGCGCGTTCCGGCAGGATTACAGCGAATTCGAGGAATACATGCGCCGGGTGCGGCCGCCGGTCGTCGGCATCACCGCGCTGATCACCGTGCGCCGCCATGCGCTCGCCCTGGCCGAGATCGCCCACCGCTACGGCGCCAAAGTGATCCTGGGCGGGCCGGACCCCACCGGCATCCCCGATCGCTATCTGTTTTACAAAGACGCCAACGGCGACACCCCGGTGGATATCGTGGCCTTCGACGAAGCCGAGCTGACGATCCAGGAATTGGCCGATCACCTCTTCCAGCGCGGCGACACCACCCGCGATCTGCGCGACATCGCCGGGCTGCGCCTGCGGGGCGCGGATGGCAAGGTCATTGTCACAGCGCCGCGGCCCCTCATCCAGAACCTCGATGCGCTGCCCATGCCGGCGCGCGACCTCGTGGATTACGAGCCGTACCGCAAGCATTGGCGCGCGGCGCACGGCTACTGGTCGCTGAGCATCATCAACACGCGCGGGTGTCCCTACGCGTGCGCGTGGTGCCAGAAGGCGGTCTTCGGCCGCACCTATCGCAGCCGGTCGGCGGCCAACTCGGCCGAGGAAATCCGGCGCATCAAAGACGCGTTCAACCCGGATCAGCTTCGCATCGTGGATGATATCACCGGCGTGGATAAGCGGTGGGTGCGCCAGTGGCATGACGAGGTGCTCAAACGCGACGCCGTGATCCCCTTCGAGTGCCTGACCCGCGTCAACCTGGCGACCGAGGAGATGCTGACCGACCTGCAAGAGATGGGCTGCCACAAGATCTTCTTCGGCGCGGAGTCCGGCTCGCAGAAGGTGCTGAACGCCATGAACAAGAGCGCCACGGTCTCGCAGATCTACCGGGCGGCCGAATTGTGCCACAAGATCGGCATCCGCACCTACTTCTTCATGATGGTGGGCTATCTGACGGAGGAGTGGGAGGATTTGCAGCTTTCGGTCAAGCTGTTGCGGGAGACGCGGCCCGACGAATTCAGCACGACCATCGCCTACCCGCTGCCGGGCACGACCTTCTACGAGCAGGTGCGCGACCGGTTGATGTTCGATTCGGATTGGATGCGCGATTGGGAACACACCGCCGAGAACAAGCTGCTCTTCCGCCGCGGCAAGTACAACACGGTCTTCTACCGCTGGGTGGGGCGGTGGCTGCACGAGGAGTGGGAGGACGCCTGGTGGAAGGCCGGCCGGCCCTATTCGCTCCCCCAAAAGGTCGAGATCACGGGCAAGCTGTGGCTCTATCGGGCGGTCGTCAATCTGTTGGCGCGGCTGCCGAGCACGGCCACGGTCCAATTCCAGCCCGCCGAAGGCCGCTGAGCGTTTGGATATCCCAATTATATCCCAAATAGACTTGGGATATAATTGGTTTATCTTGGCAAACGAAGCTGGCCTGCTGCGCTCCATATGGCGGGCTGGACGATAGAGTACACGCCTAACAAGTTTTGCAGCGCAGCCTGGAAGCGCGCCGGATCGCCGGTGGTGAAGAAGCGGTCTGGCGGGCGGGGCGCGGGTTCGTTCACGTTTTGCAGCCTGTCATTGCGAGGCCCGTCTTTTGGGCCGTCATTGCGAGGCCCGTCTTTTGGGCCGAAGCAATCCCCTGCATCGGCGGAGACT
>CAZYHE010000234.1:0-7259 GCA_964647225.1 uncultured Anaerolineales bacterium | reverse complement strand
ACTCCACCCCCGCCAGTTCTTCTCCCATCCGCGCCGCCAGCCGCTCCCAGGCCGCGATCACCTGGTCGTCGAAGGGGTCGGCGTCGCTGTCCTCGATCTTGTTGTGGGCGTCGAGCCAGGCGACGGTGCGGCGCACGCCCGCGATCCACGGCACGGTGTAGCGAAAGTCGAGGTCGGTCCGCGCGGCGGTGTTGTCGAAGATGTTGTTGCCGGAGAAGTTGTTCCACGCCCAGAAGGCCCGTTTCGGCGCGATGCGGTAGAGCAGATCGCTGGGGATGTGTACGAGCCGTGGTTCGGGCGCGGCGAGCGCCTGGGCCACGCGCTGATGGTACGCGTTCCAGGTCATCCACTCCTCACCGGTGACGTGATACGCCTTGCCGAACGCGCGCGGATTGCCCGCCGCGGTGACGAACGCGTGGCCGACATCGTCCACGTGGCACGCCACCCACAGCGATGCGCCGTCGCCATGCACGACGACCGGTTTGCCCTTGCGGATGCGATCCAGGTAGGCCGTGCTCCAGCCGAAGGTGTGGATGATCCGGCCGCCCTCGCCGTAGGTGTGCGCGGGGCGGATGTGCGTGACTGGGAAATCGCCGCGCGCAGCCGCTTCAGCGAAGATGTCTTCGCACTGCGCCTTTTTCGTGCCGTAGTCATCGTTGATCGGCTGGCGCTCGAACCGTTCAGTGATCGGGTAATCGGCCGCGGGCTTGGTGTAGACGTTGACCGTGCTGCAAAAGACGAAGTGGCCCGTGCGGCCCCGGAACGCCCGGATGGCGCTTTCCGCCTGCGCCGGGGTGAAGCAGATCATGTCAATCACGCAGTCGAACGGCCCGGCCGCGGCCATCTGCTGCTCGAACGCGGGGAAGTCGTTGCGATCGCCGTGGAGGATGCGCGGCCCGGGGCCGAAGCGGGGCGGCGTCTGCCCGCGGTTGAAGAGGGTCACCGCGTCGCCGCGCGCCAGCAGCTCGCGGGTGATGGCCGTGCTGATCAGACCGGTGCCGCCGAGAATGAGGAGTTTCATGGTATGCTCCGATTTTATACTGCGGGCAAGGTGAAGTAGAAGGTCGTGCCCTGCCCCGGCGCCGATTCCGGCCAGATGCGGCCGCCGTGGCGCTCGATGATCTTCTTGCAGATCGCCAGGCCGATGCCGGTGCCGGGATACTCCCGCCGCGTGTGGAGCCGTTGGAAGATCACGAAAATGCGCTCGAAAAACTGCGGCTCGATGCCGATCCCATTGTCGCGCACCGTGAATTCCCAGACGGGCGTTGCGGTCTCGGATACTAAGACCTTTGCGGTCTCGGAGACCTCAAAGGTCTGGCGGGCCGAAATATGCACGCGCGGCGGCGCTTTACCGCAAAATTTAATCGCGTTGCTGATCAGGTTTTGGATGACCATGCCAAGCTGGATGCTGTCCCCCCGCACGATCGGCAGCGGATCCCACGTCACCTGCGCGCCGGTTTCGGCGATGGCCACTTGCAGGTTCTCGGCGACGATCTGGCAGACCTCGGTCATGTCGGTCGGTTCCATCGGCTGGCCGCGCGTGTCTACCCGCGCATACTCCAGCAGATCCAGGATCAACTGCTGCATCCGCTTCGCGCCTTCCGTTGCGTAGCCGATGAACTCGTCGGCGTCCGCGTCGAGTTGCCCCTGGTAACGGATGCTGAGCAGTTGCACGAACGAGGCGACCATGCGCAGCGGCTCCTGCAGGTCGTGCGACGCGACGTAGGCAAACTGCTGCAGATCGGCGTTGGAGCGCGCCAGGTCGGTCATCGTCTTGCGGAGCTGCATCTCGGCCTGCCGGCGCTCGGTGATGTCGTGGGAAATCCCCACGATGCCGACCAGCTTGCCATCCCCATCGTGGATCGGCGCATTCGTCACGAGGGCCGGAAAGAGCGTGCCGTCGCGGCGTTGCACCGTGAACTCGCCTGACCAGCGCGCACCCTCCTGCAATGCTGCCATGATGCTGGCCGCCTCCGCCTGGCTCACTGCCGGCACGATAACGTCTACGATCGCGCGGCCCAGCGCCTCATCGGCGCGCCAGCCGTAGAGCTGCTCGGCGAAGCGGTTCCAGAAGATGATCTTGCTGTCGAGATCGGTCGCGATCACCGCCTGGCCGACGACATCGAGCAGGTGCGCCTGGAAGCGGATCTGTTCCTCGGCCCGGCGACGTTGGGTGATGTCGCGCGCCACGATCAACACGCCAACGAGGTTCCCTTCTTTGAGCAAAGGCGCTGAATTGACCTCGACCGACACGCGTGCCCCGTTCGCACTGACGAAAGCCGTTTCGTAGAGGCGGGCCTGAAGATCCCCCGCCGCGCGTGCCGCGCCACGACCCTGCAACATCGCGCGTTGATCGGGCGGCAGGACATCGCGAATGTTGAGGCGAGCAGCGTCTTCCTGCGTGTAGCCCGTGAGCGCCAGCGCGGTCGGGTTGACATAGGTGATGCGACCATCCAAATCGTGTGTCAGGATGATATCGCGCGCCGTGTCGGCCAGCAGGCGATACTGGGCTTCGCGCTCGCACAGCGCAGTATAGAGGCGGGCGTTTTGGATGGCGACGGCCGCCTGGGTGGCGAGCGAAATAGCCATCTCCTTTTCGGCCACGCCGAAAGCGTGCGGCCGCGGCGACTCGACGACCAGCGCGCCGATGACCTGGCCGGCGACAATCAGCGGCGCGGCCACTGCGCTCCGGCTCTCCGCCGCCAGCATACGCGGGGGCCGCGGCTCGGCCAGCCGGTCGGCGATCAAGAGCGCCTGCCGTGTATGCAGCGCGCGCATCGCCAGGGTGTCTTCCGCGCAGGGCACGCTGCGATCCATCTCGGCGCACCCGGCGCAGGCCGCGATGCGACAGACGTCCCCTTCATCCAGTACGACCGCCGTCAGCGTCGCGCCCACCAGCGGGCCGGTGCTGTCCGCCACCTGCTGCAGGCATTGCGGCAGGTCGAGCGCCAGGATCGCCTGGTCAATCTCATGCAGCGTGCGGTGCAGGCCGATCTGGCGGCGCAGCTCCTCCTCGCGGGCGATCCGTTCGGTGGCATCCTCGATGATCGCAATGACGCCGTTGATCTGGCCGTCCGTCAGCAGCGGGGCCAGCCGGACACTCTGCTGCATCTGCGTGAAGCCAATGTACTGACCTTGTATGGGCAGCGGCAGCAGGTACTTGTGGAACCGCTGCGCCAGCACCACCGACTCGCCCTGAAGCGCCTGCGCAAAGAAGCGATCCTGCCGCCGCGCAACGATCTCCGGGTAGACCTCGAACAGGGGGCGGCCCACCACTTCGGCCGCGGGGCGCCCCGAAGCGATCTCCAGCCAACGGTTCCAACTGCGCACCCGTAATTCACGATCGCAGGTGAAGATCCCCTGTTGCGCCTGTTCGTTGAACCAGTCCAGCACTGCGGCGTTCAAATCCATCGTTTCTTCCTCTGTGATGCGGCTAGACCTTTAGGGTCTCGCAGACCCTAAAGGTCTCTGACGCTTACTTCCTACAACCCCAGGCTCGCCAACAGCCGCCGGATATCCGCTTCCGGCAGCAGGATGATCAGATAGGCCACCAGGTGTACCTCGCCCACGGTGAGCCGGCTGAGCAGCACGATGGCCTGATCCGCCTCGCCATGTGCGACGCGCAACATTGCCAGCAGCGCGGGGATCGGCAGGTTGATGTTAACCGCCGGCAGTCCGATGTTCAGCCGCGTCCCAAGCTGATCGCCCAGCCGCGAAATGGTCGCGTTCAACACGATATTGCCGATCTCGGCCAGCGCCGCACGCTCGATCTCCGAGAAACCGGGCAGCTCCGTGTTCTCCAACACCAACCGCACCAGGATTTCGGCGTGGCCTGTGGGGAAGAGCAGCGCGGCGTCACCGCCGACTTGCCCCTGGAAGCGCTGCCGGATACTGGCGTCCACCGCCGACATCCGGCGTTCCAGGAATTCAGTCAACGCCGCGATCGGCATGATCTCGGTCTTGGGCGCCGTCAGGAGGACGCGGCGTTCGAGCAGCGACGCAAGCGCGTTGGCGGCCTGGCCCATCGCCTGGTTCATCATCTCGGTGAAGGCGTCCTGCTGAAGCAGGGTGAGGACGAACGTGCCCGCGCCCGCGCCGGGCAGCGCGGCCAGGATCTCGATGAGCACGGCCATCCGGCCTGCTTTGGAGACGAAGGCTCGAGCGCCGGCCGCCAAGACCTCGCGCTGGGTCGCCTCCTGGATATCGGCCGAGACCGCAATCACCGGCAGCGCGGGGTGCGCGGCGTGCAGTCGCGTGATCAGCTCCAGCCCGTCCATTTCGGGCATCAGGAGGTCCACGGTGACGGCGTCGGGCGGCGACTCGGCGACCAATTGCAGCGCCTGCTGGCCGCCGGCCGCCTGGAGCGCCTCGTGCCCGGCCGCGGTGATCAGCCGGGCGATCCGGCCGCGGGCAAACGCGGAATCATCAACGATCAGAACTCGCATTTTACTTCATTTACCTATCTGCTCGACCTCGGCCAGCAGCCGATCGAGCGAAGCAACCCCCAGCACGATGACCAGGTAGCCGGTGACCGCGCTCTCGCGCATGCGGAAATTGGTGTAAACCACCAGCGCATGGCGCAGCTCATCCTCGCCGATCACCAGCGAGCCGAGCAGCGCGCCGATCGCGGCCAGGTGCAGCCGGGGCACCGAAAACATCACGTGCACCTTCAGCAGGTTGCCGAACATGCCCAGGCAGGCGTTCAGCAGGATGTTGCCGACCTCGGTCAACACCTCGCGGTCGGACGCGTCCAGCCGCGGCGAGGGCACGCGGCCGCCGGTCAGCAGATCCGAGAGCATCAGCGCGCCGTCGTAGTTCAGCATCAGCAGCGCGTCGCCCGATACCGGCCCCGAAAAAATTTGATGGACCGTGGCGATCTCACCCTGCACGAAATCGCCGAGGCGCGCAGCGACCTCCGCGATGGGACAGAGCGTCACCTGGGGCAGATCCAACAGCACGCGGTGGCCGGTCATTTCCGACAGCGCCGCAGCCGTGCGCGAGAAGGCGATGTTGATCAATTCCGTGAGCGCATCTTGCTGTTCAGACGTGAGGTTCATGCGTTTCCTCTCGGTGTCGGCGTCAGCGCGGCAACGATGGCCGGCAAGACCTGCGCAGGCACGAATGGTTTATTGATGAAATCGCACGCGCCGCCCTGCAACGAAAGCTCCCGCGTAGAGGACTGAATATCGGCCGAGGCCATGATGACGCGCGCCGCGGGGTCCAACTCGCGCAGCCTGGCTAACACGTCGAGACCATACATACCGGTCATGGTCAGGTCGAGCATGACCAGGTCGGGCCGCTCCAGGAAATAGCTTTCCAGTGCCACGACCCCATCGGGCGCTTCGATCACCTGATGGCCGGCCGACTCTACGATGCGGCGCAGCAAGCGCCGCGATAACGCTGAATCATCTACGATGAGAATCTTTGCCATCGCCCCACACTCCGATTTTAGACCATTTCCATGATCGCCTGCGCCATGCGCTCCAACGGCACGACCCGATCGCTCAGCCCCGCCTCGACCACCGAGCGCGGCATGCCGTAGACCACGCACGATTCCTCTGCTTCGGTGAAGATCATCCCGCCCTGCGCCTTGATCCACGCCGCGCCCTGCATCCCGTCATTGCCCATGCCGGTCATCACGACGCCCAAGAGCCGGCTATGATAGACCTCGGCGGCTGAGCGGAAGAGCACATCCACCGCGGGCCGGTGCGGCGTGTCGAACGGCCGGGCGTCCAGGTGCGCGACGATCTGGTCGTCAGCATCGTGCGCCAGGCTGAGATGCCGGCCGGCCGGCGCCAACAGCGCGACCCCCGGTCGCATGATATCTCCCTCGTGCGCCTCTTGCACATGGATGCGCGAAATCTCGTTGAGCTTGGCGGCGTACATCTCAGTGTAGCCCACCGGCATGTGCAGAACCATCGCGATGGGCACGGGGAAGTCGGCGGGAAACTGGGGGATCAGATAACGCAACGCCTGCGGCCCGCCGGTGGAAATGCCGATGACCACCGCGTCGGCGACATGTTGGCGGTTAGCGCCGTCCAACGCCATGAGCGGCGCGCCACGCGCCGCGATGGGCGCGATGCTGTGCGGGGCCACCTGCCCGGCGGTCTTGACCGCCTCGATCAGGTCATTGCTGATCTCGAAGATACGCTCGGTCGCCAGCGCGGTCGGCTTCTCGACGAAATCAATCGCGCCGAGTTCCAGCACCTTCAGCGCCATCTCGCCGCTCTCGCTGGCGATGCTGCAGATGACGACCGGGAGGGGCCGCCGCGCCATCTGCGCCTGCAAAAAGCCCAGGCCATCCATGCGCGGCATGATGAGGTCGAGCGTCACGACATCCGGTTTGAGTAGCTCGACCAGTTCCAGCGCCTCGACGCCGTCGTGCGCCACGCCCACCACCTCGATGAACGGGCTGCGCGACAACATCTGCCGCATGACCTTGCGCACGTAGGCCGAGTCATCAACCACCAGCACACGAATGATGCGATCCATAGATGCCCCTACCGTTTCACATACACGAACGCGCCAGCGACATCTTGCAGATCGAAATCGCCGGCGATGCGCAGCAGCGACTCCGACGCGCCGATAAAGAGACAGCCGGGTGGCAGCAGATGTTGGCCGAAAGCCCGCACCGCCTTGCGGATCGAATTGTCCGAAAAATAGATAAAAACGTTGCGGCAGAAGATGACATGCACCGGCGGCACCCGCGCCATGTCGCCCTCCGAAACGAGATTGACGATGTCCCAGCGGATCGTCGCCCGCAGCCAGGCGGCTGCCTGCCACTGCGCCGACTCGAACTCCGGGTTGGCCGGCCGGTAGGCCACGGTGAAATAGCGGTCCCGCAGCTCGGCGGACAGGGAGCGGAACGAGCGGTCGCGATAGATCCCCGTCCGGGCCTTCGCGATGGCCGCCGGGCTGGCATCGGTCGCGTAGATCTCGATCGGCGCACGGCCCAGCCAGCCGGCTTCGTTGAGCGCCATGGCGATCGTCAGCGGCTCTTCGCCCGTGGCGCAGGCCGCGCTCCAGATGCGCAGGGGCGAGGTCGGATGTCCCGCGAAATAGCGCGGGGCCACCACCTCGACCAACGCCCGCACCTGATCTGCCTCGCGCCAGAAGTACGTCTCCTGGACCGACAACACATCCATGACGCGGCGCCATTCGTCAGCCGCTTCTTCATCATACTTGAGGAGGTAGTAATAGTCAAGGTATGAATCGAACCCGCGGGCGATCACCAGCGGCGAGAGCTTGTCCGACAGCAA